>PBKP01000025.1 GCA_002721515.1 Nitrospina sp. | reverse complement strand
TATGTGGAGAGAATTTTTATAGATGGTGTGGAACAAGTTGTCACAGCAGTCCTAACTCTCATTGGAATATCAGTAATACTATTTTACATGCATTGGAAACTAGCTCTATTAGCCTTACTACCTATTCCTATACTCATATATGGAGCATGTGTTTATACCGAAAAAGCACACAGTCAATACCATGTTGTAAGGAAACGTGCGGCTTCTATGAATTCTAAACTGCAGGACTCTATTTCAGGTATCCGTGAAACTCTTTCCTTTAATCGTCAACTTCATGAAATAAAACAATTCGATAAAACAAGTCGCGAATATTGTAATGGCACTCTCGAAGTTATGCGTTTATGGGCTATTTACTCACCTACCATGATGTTTCTAGGGTCACTGGGAACTGTATTTATTTTATTATTTGGTGCTGGCCTGGTGGAAACAAATCAAATAACAGTTGGATCTCTTGTCGCTTTTGTTGGTTATTTGGCACTTTTTTATACCCCAATCAACCAGTTGCATTCCGTAAACCACATGCTGCAGCATGCATTGGCTTCTGGAGATAGATTATTTGAGATAATCAATACGGTGTCTGAGGTAAAGGATAGTCCTAACGCTTTTCTACCTTCTACCAATACTCAGGGGTTTATTGAGTTTGACAAAGTAAACTTTTCCTACATTGAAGAAAAATCTGTGATCAAAAATGTAGGTTTTTCAATAACAGCAGGAGAAAAAATCGCTTTGGTCGGACATACCGGAAGTGGAAAGTCAACTCTTGTTAAACTAATCATGCGATTTTACGATGTAGACTCAGGGCAAATCCGTATTGACGGATATCCCATCAAAGATTTAAAGTTATCCTTCTTAAGAGAACAAATAGGTTTGGTTTATCAGGATCCTTTTTTGTTTAATGGTACAGTAGCCGAAAACATTCTTTATGGGAATATTAAAGCAAATCGAGAAAATATAATTGAAGCCGCTATCGCTGCGCATGCAGACACATTTATAAACAATTTACCAGACGGTTATGAAACACAAGTAGGAGAAAGAGGTGTAAAGCTTTCAGGAGGAGAAAAACATCGAATCGCCATTGCCCGTACTTTTTTAAAAGATCCGCCGATTCTTATCTTAGATGAAGCTACCTCTACAGTAGACACACAAACGGAACGCCATATTAAAGATGCAATAAACAAACTAATGATAGGGAAAACCACCCTGTTTATCGCTCACAGGCTATCAACTCTAGAAGGAGCTGACAGAATTCTTGTTATGAAGAATGGGGAATTAGTTGAATCTGGAGCGCACACCAACTTAATTAATATTAAATCAGAATACTCAAATCTATTCAGGAATCAGATTCATTTATAATAGAACGATAAAAAATTAACCCCCCTCTTCAATCACTTTGCCCATTTTACGGAACTTCTCTTCACGTGAAACAACTAATTCTTCAGGGTTTATTTCTTTCAATTCTAAAAGGTTTTTTCGAAGAGCTTTTTTCAAACGGATTGCTGCCCGCTTATGATTACGATGTGCACCTCCTAATGGCTCTTGAACAATTTGATCAATGATTTCAAATTTCAGTAAATGATTAGAAGTTAAGCATAAAGCATCAGCGGCTTGTTTATTTTTATTTTTATCTTCCCAAAGTATTGACGCGCAACCTTCTGGAGAAATAACCGAATAAACTGAATGCTCTAACATTAAAATTCGATCGCCAACTCCGATTGCCAAGGCCCCACCAGAACCTCCTTCACCAATCACTACGCATATAATCGGAACCTTTAATGAGATCATTCTGAACATATTTTTTGCAATTGCTTCAGACTGACCTTTTTCTTCAGCATCAACGCCTGGATAGGCTCCCGGTGTATCAATAAAAGTAATTATTGGGATATTAAATTTTTCTGCCATCTGCATCACTCGTAGTGCTTTACGATATCCAGAGGGTTGTGACATGCCAAAATTTCTTGCAATTTTTTCCTCCATCTCCCTACCTTTTTGATGCCCTACAACCATTACTGAGAAGTCATCAAACTTGGCAGGCCCGGAAACAATCGATGGCCCATAACCTCCGTGACGATCACCATGTAATTCAAAAAAATCTGTAAAAATATGCTCAACATAGTCAAGCATATGAGGTCGATCCTGATGTCTAGCCACCAAGGTCTTATCCCAACCTTTCAAATTGGAATACACATCATGCTTCATTCGACGAAGTTTCTTTTTGAGCTTTGAAATTTCATCTGTAATATCCCCAACACTGTCATACATATGTGAAAGAGAAACTAAATCACGTATCTGTGTTTCTAATGCAAAAATTTCTCTTTCAAAATCGAGTATCTGTACCATAATCAAATATTATTTTTAAGAAAAATGGTGTTTTTTACAATAACAAGGCAAGTTTTTCCAATTATGCCTGTTAAAAATAATTTTTTTAATAAAAACCAAAAATAGGATGAATTAAATTTTGTAAGTTTTTAGATTTATTTAAAGCGTGAGCCCCTTCTGTACCAATTTTATTTTGACCTAACTTCAAAGATTCAAGATTCCCAAAATTCAAAGATTGTGCAATTGCCAATGCTCCTTCATCCCCGATACTATTAAAATTTAAATCCAAAGTTTTTAATTTTCCTAAAGCCCCGGATTCAGCCAAGGCCTTTGCTCCCTCATCTGTTATGTTATTATTCGAAAGATTTAAAGAAACCAATTGCCCTAAATTTAATGACTTAGATATCGCAACTACTGCTTTATCCGACAAATCATTATTTTTTAAATCCAGATCTTCCAATTTATTAACAAATGGTGATTGTAATAATACTTCTACACCTAAATCTCCAATCAAACCAGCACCAACTTCGTTTAGCCTATTAGTTCTGTTTAACTCTTTAAACCACTCCATCAATTGGAAGCGTTTCCAAGCCTCTTTTCCAGATTTTTTAATAGGGTTGTAAGTTAAATCTAAATTTTTTAAATTTTTTAACTTTATAGAACGAGTAAGTTTTATAGCTCCAGAGCCACGAAGTTGATTGAAGTTTAGGTTCAACTCCTCTAACTGGGTTAAGGTATCCGAATCAGCAATTGAAGAAGCTCCTTTATCTGTAATTTGGTTGCGATATAAGTTTANNACCTTCAAATTAGATAANATTTTTGATTTTGCGATATATGNNACACCCTTATCAGTGATTTTATTATTCTCNAAGGAAAGANTTGTCAACTGCCCAAGATTTTCTGATTCGGCTAACATGCGCACNCCTTCATCACCAAAATTTCCTTTATAAAGAATTAAAGTTGATACTGTTTNCAACAATGGCANCTTNGNCAAATAACCAACTCCTTCATCNCCNAAATTTTTTCCATTAANCCTTAATAACTTNTCATTNCGCTTTAATTTTTTCTGAATGTACTTTNCAATTTCATCATCTGTCANACTCCCCGATGTNAAACCAAGTGTAAAGANACAAAGAAAGCAAACAAAAATTTTTATTCCTTNNAAAAATNTNNTCATCCTTAAAANATTTTTTTTAATATTTATAAAAACAATATTATTAAATTTACTATCTATCTANAGCGTTATTTTTCAATTTCTNTTAACCGTNATTCTAATTCTTTTACTTTCTTGGTNAGNTNAGGAAGTTTTGGCAAAGTAGCCATATATCGTTTCCATGTNCCNGTGGGAACTGCCGGCCAACCACTCANAACAGATTTATCTTCAAGGTCCCGGAAAGTTCCTGATTTTGCTGTCACAGTCACCTGATTTCCNAGGGTTACATGGTCGGCNAANCCAACTTGNCCTGCCAAAACCACATGATGACCTAACTTACAGCTTCCCGCAAGACCCACTTGTGCTACAAGAATCGAATGATCCCCTACCGTACAATTGTGAGCAACTTGCACTAGATTATCAATCTTGGTTCCCTTCTTAATAAGAGTTGTATCCATCGCCGCTCGATCGATACAACTATTTGCACCAATTTCAACAAAATCTTCAATCACTACACGCCCAAATTGATTAATTTTATAATGTTCACCTTTTTCATCTAATGTATAACCAAAACCATCAGCGCCAATCACAGTCCCCGCATGAATGATGACATTCTTTCCCAATACTGAATTTCGATAAAGAGTAACGTTTGGAAAAATAATACAATTATCACCCACTTTACAATTGTTATCGATCACCACATTTGGATGCAAGATCACATCATTTCCAATACAGACGAAATCCCCAACACAAACACCTGCTGCAACAGTAACGTTGTCACCCAAAACTACATTATCACCAATTACTGCACTTGGGTGGATTCCTTTTTTTGGACGAGGCTCTGGATGAAATTGTTTAATCAAACGTGCAAATGCAAGCTCAGGTTTTGTGACTATAATTTGCGGAATTGGGGTATCAATCGGCTTCGTCACCAAGACTGCTGATGCCTTAGAAGCATTTAATGCATCTAAATATTTGTTTTTCATCAAGAAGGTAATATCGCCCTGTTGAGCATCATAAATACCGCAAACCCCACTAATCTCAATAGAACCCTCCCCATCTAAAGTTCCAGATACCAATGAAGCAATTTGTTCCAGCCTCATGCTTCCTCCTTCTAGTTTTTTAAATTAAAAGACTTTGATTGATTGGATTTGCTTTTCCATTTATCAACTCAAGCACCCTATCTAGCTGCCCTGCAATCCTCTGACTATGCGTTACAAGGACGAAAGTCTGATTAAACTCTTTATTTAGCTTGCGAATCAAATCTATCAACTGGTCACTGGCATTTGCATCTAAATTTCCTGTAGGCTCATCCGCAAGCAATAAATCAGGCTGATTCATTAATCCTCTTGCCAACGCTACTCGTTGGCTCTCTCCACCAGATAATTCTGCTGGTCTATGGTTCATCCTGTCTTTCATACCTACTTCATTTAAAAGATATTGGGCTCTTTCTTTAGCAACAAAAGTTTGCTTTTTTTGGATTAAAGCTGGAAACATAACATTTTCTAAAGCTGTAAAATCGGGCAACAAATTAAAAAACTGAAATACAAACCCGATATGGATATTCCGAAATTTTTCTAAAAAAGAATTCCCCTGATAATAAATATTCTGCCCCTTGAATAAGACATCACCTTTTGCAGGCCTGTCTAGACCTCCAAGAACGTGCAGTAAAGTGCTCTTACCAACACCCGACGCACCTACAATGCCTAAAATTTCCCCTGAAAATATTTTTAAATCCGTATCCTTGAGAACATGAATAGTCTCACGTTTGGTGGTATAACTTTTATCGACACCTACTGTTTCTATCAGGCATTTATTTTCTATATTGTCAATGTTATTCATAACGAAGACCATCTACAGGATCTAATCGAGAAGCTCGCCATGCTGGGTATAAAGAGGCTAAAAAACAAATGGCAATTGAAAATATTACAATAAGAAATGAATCCATATATTGAATCTCAGATGGTAGTTTATCCAGATAATAAACATCACTTGGAAACGCTGTTATACCAAACAAATTTTCAATAAACCCTACTATCTCATTTAAGTTGGGGACAATGATAAATCCACCAACACAACCAATTACCGTACCCGTAAAACCAATAATTAATCCTTGAAAACTGAAAATCTTCATTATGCTATTACGCGATGCTCCCATGGACTTTAAAATTGCTATCTCCTTGGTTTTCTCCATCACTACCATAAAAAGCGTACTCACTATATTAAAAGCTGCCACTAAAATAATTAAAATGAGAATAATAAACATTACGATTTTTTCAAGGCGTAGAGCCGAAAAAAGGTTTTTATTCATTCGCATCCAATCCCTTACATAATAAGGAAAACCAAGTTTTTCTTGAAGAGTTTCAGCAATTTTGTCTGCACTATCTATATTTTCCACACGAATTTCGATCCCACTTACTTTTCCCTTCATTGCAAAAAACTTCTGTGCAGACTTAACAGAAATAAAAGCTAAGCTAGAATCATATTCAAACATTCCGGATTCAAAAAATCCCACAACCTTAAATAGTTTAATTTTTGGAATTAAACCCATAGGAGTTAGTCTAGATGCAGGTGAAACCATAGATACTGCATCTCCTGCCTTAACACCAAGCTTATGCGAAAGTTCCTTTCCTAAAATAATATTGTCATGAATAAGACCTGCACCACCTTTTTCCTCCGCTTTCAACATGCTAATGTCACCTTGAATCATATTTTTCTCTAAATCAGAAACCATCGCTTCACGCTTCGGATCCACCCCGCGAACAACCACACCCGAAGATTTATTGCCAAACGTCAACATCACATGATTTAGAATAAATGGTGCTGCTGCTTTGATCCCATCCGACCGCATAACCTTATTTAGAATGAATTCAAAGTCTTCAATTCCTGACCGTGTAATATTTGTTACAACAATATGGCTATTTGTCCCTAAGATTTTATCGCGAAGATCTTTTCCAAAACCCGACATCACGGCAATNACAACGATCAAAGCCATTACACCCAAAGCTACGCCACCAATTGATATCCAAGTATTTAGAGAGATAAACTTTTGAGCACGCTTTGCTTTTAAATGACGTAGACTAATAAAAAATTCAAAGGGCATATAAGAGATGAATCAAGAACTCACTCCTGATTGCTTTTTTAATTGAGGGAAAAGAATCACATCNCGGATAGAGGGACTATCCGTAAATAGCATAACCAATCGATCAATACCAATACCTTCTCCTGCTGTTGGTGGCATTCCGTATTCTAAGGCACGGATAAAATCATTATCCATCCAGTGCGCCTCCTCATCGCCAGCCTGTCTCTCTGCGACCTGATCTTCAAACCTTTTCTTTTGATCAATAGGGTCATTTAATTCAGTATACGCATTAGCGATTTCTTTACGTCCAATAAAGAGTTCAAAACGCTCGACTAGATAGGGATCATCCTCCTTTTTTTTAGAAAGCGGCGATAAAGCTAAAGGATAGTCTTTAATAAAAGTTGGCTGCGATAACTTAGGTTCAACGAAATGGTCAAATAATTTTGCTAAAATTTTTTCATGAATATCCTTTTTATCCAAGGCAACCTTATTGTCCAATGCAAATGCAACCGTCTTTTTTGGATTATCTAAATGTTCTTCATCAATACCCCCTATTTCTATTAAGGATTTTCGGAAGGTATAACGACGAAACGGTTGGGAAAAATCAATCGTCTCCGTGGCAGATTCTCCATTAATAATACTGGTATAAGGAAATTTGAAATTATTTTCTGGAAAAACTGTTTTGCAAATAAAACGAAATAAGTTTTCTGTTAAGTCCATTAAGTCATTATAGTCGGCATATGCGGTATAAAATTCAACCATGGTGAACTCAGGATTGTGTTCGGTAGAAATACCTTCGTTGCGAAAATTCCGATTGATTTCGTAAACCCTTTCAATACCTCCCACTACTAGACGCTTTAAATAAAGTTCTGGTGCAACACGAAGATACAGATCCATATCCAAAGCATTGTGATGTGTTTTGAAAGGTCGTGCCGTGGCCCCTCCTGGAATTGACTGCATCATGGGGGTTTCAACTTCGAGATAATCTCTTTCATTTAAGTAGTCGCGAATCGCAGAGACAATCTTACTNCGAAGGATAAAAACTTTTTTAACATCAGGATTTACTATCAAATCAACATAACGCTGTCGATAGCGCAATTCAACATCCTTCAAACCATGCCATTTTTCTGGGAGTGGTAATAGTGATTTGGAAAGCAAAGTAGCTTTACTTGCAAAAAGAGTTAGTTCTCCTGTTTTAGTCTTAGATATCCTTCCATTAATACCAAAAATATCTCCTATATCCAGTTTACCCAATAATTCGTATGCATCTTCACCCAAAGCATTTTTATTTAAGAAAACTTGAATCTGGGCTGAAGAGTCTTGAATATTTAAGAATGTAGTTTTGCCATGTTTTCGTCGTGTCATAACCCTACCAGCCACGATACAAACATGATCCTTTTCATCTAATTTTTCTTTAGTGGATTCGGAAAAACTTTGGACTAGGGTTTGAATAGCAGTATCTACCTTAAACCTATTAACATAGGGAGCAATTCCTCTTTCCTTCAATTCATAAAGCTTTTCATGCCTTAGTTTAATCAGATGCCCTAATTCTTCCATGAGATAATTTGATTTTTTTTTTGAATAAAAATTAGAAATTCTCCTTCAAGCATTTTACAAAAATGAAAATCCCTAAGAATAGCTTACTTCTATCTGGCGAATTCCGTAAATCGAGACTCACGTACCACAGTAATTTTAATTTCCCCAGGATACGTAACCTCTTTTTCAATTCTCTTCGCCACATCGCGTGCGAGGATATTAGCGGTTTGGTCATCGGTACCACTTGGGGTCACAATAATACGAACTTCTCGTCCTGATTGAATAGCAAAAGTTTTTTCCACTCCTTCGAAAGAATCACCGATTTCTTCCAGTTGTGTCATACGCTTAACATAAGTTTCTAACATTTCTCGTCTCGCACCTGGCCTTGAAGCAGAAATCGTATCGCCGGCTGCGACCAAAACTGCATAAGGGGATTCAGCTTCACAGTCTTCATGATGTGCAGCAATAGCATTTATAACAAAAGGATGTTCGCCATAGCGCTTTGCTATATCTACCCCTAAGGCGGTATGTGTGCCCTGGGTCTGATGATCGATGGCTTTACCAATATCGTGNAACAATCCTGCCCGCTTAGCCATATTTTCGTTTAATCCTAGTTCTACAGCGATAGCACCGCAAACAAAAGCAACTTCCTGAACATGCTCCAGTACATTCTGCGTATAACTTGTTCTGTATTTAAGCCTGCCAAGCAGCCTAACCATTTCTGGGTTAATATTATCCAGCCCAACATTAATTACGGCCTGCTCCCCTGCCTTTTGAATTTCTNCTTTAATTTCTTTTTTGCACTTACTAACAACATCTTCTATTCGCCCAGGATGAATACGACCATCTATCGTCAAAATTTCAAGGGCTCGTCTTGCTACTTCCCTACGAATCGGATCAAAACCTGATAAGACAACTGCCCCAGGNGTATCATCAATNATCAAATCTATTCCTGTTGCCTGTTCAAGGGCCCNTATATTTCTACCTTCACGACCAATGATCCGNCCTTTAATATCATCACTAGGAAGCTCAACCACAGCCACCGTTGTCTCAGCGANATGATCAGAAGCTAGTCTTTGAACCGCCATTGTAATTAGTTTTCTTGCTTCTTCATCTGCTTGNGATTTAACCTTCTCTTCAATTTTTTTTACTTCNCGCGNTGCATCCANCTTNGCTTCATCTATAATTTTATTCTTAACTTCCTCACGNGCCTTTTCTGCNGTATANGAACCTATTATCTCCAGTTTTNTAATTTCTTCATNTACTAATCGTTGATATTCTGCTTTATCCTTTTCGAGNANCTCTTGTTTTTNATTAAGTTTNGCAAACTCTGNTTCCATCNCTTTTTCACGCGTTTTANACTTANCANGCTCGTNTATCAATTCTCTTTCTTTTTG
Source organism: Nitrospina sp. (assembly GCA_002721515.1). Taxonomy (GTDB): domain Bacteria; phylum Nitrospinota; class Nitrospinia; order Nitrospinales; family VA-1; genus UBA8687. The sequence continues at coordinate 9,048 of PBKP01000025.1, read as the reverse complement.
TTCNAAATNTTTTTCTTGATCACGCANGNCATCNCGTTTAGCTTTNANTTCTTTTTCAAAATCACTTTTTATCACTAGAGATTTTTCTCGTGCTTCAATTTCGGCAGACTTTAAGCGATTTTCGACCTCTTTTTCCGCTTCCNCTATAATTTTCTTGCGACGCGTTTCTGCNTCTTTAATTTGATATTCTGTAAATAATTTTCTCAAAAAATATCCAATTGCGTAGCCAANAACTAGGGCAAACCCCATTCCCAATACTAGAGTAATAAANTTTACTTTTATGGCAGTAAANATATGCATCTATANNCCTCTTTNAAAATAAAGTAGCTCGTGNNTAATTAAAAANCTAGATTCTCTTGCTAATTTATTTCNGTAANTACCTTGTTNATATTAATATCCCANGGTGCTTGCTGNAAAGATTTCACTCTTTGAAAANCGTAAGCAATCCCAATNCGNAAGGATCTTTTTGGTAATTCCAAAAATAATTTATCGTAATATCCTTTTCCAAAACCAATTCGCCCCCCTGAACCATCAAATGCTAAACCGGGCGTAACCACCGCATCTATTTTATTTGGTGATACGACTTTAATATTAGGCCCGTAAGGCTCTCGAATGCCAAATGAATTAAGCAGAAATTTCGTTTCCAAGTTTTTAATTTCACAAATTTCCATTTTTTCAGAAATTTTTAAAACCCGTGGAACATAAATCTTTTTTCCTAGGCGCAAAGACCGAACAATCATGGCGTCTGTCCTAACCTCACTACCAAAAGATAGGTAATATAAAATATGGTTACAATTTAAAAACTTTTTCCAAGAAAAAAGGTTTTTTTCAATTTTTTGGCTTAAGTTAATAACCTCTTCACCGCTTAGACTATTTCTACGCCTAAGCATTATCTTTCTAATAGATCCTTTATCAGTTTTAAGGGAGGTACACACCATTTTTTTGACGAGAGTATTTTACAGTTATAATATTTTTAAATAGTAAAACTGGAACACACGCTTAGTTACATCTATAGAGTTGGGCTAACAAAATGTAGATAGAGAGATCAGCCTAAACCAGGCCTGAGGAGAGTTAAGTTACTGCAAAACAATTAACTAATTTGTCTTGTACTTTTTTATATATTAAAAAACGAAAATAACTAATCTTTTTCGCTCATATATACTCACTCCATAACACGTTCGATATCCTCTACCCACTTGGATATCGAACCATATATCAACAGGCTTTAGGTCTTACTCCCTAAGCTCTTTACTCAATTTAAAAGCCTCCCCGTTTATGCCGCGGAAAAACTATTTTTTGAACCTGTCAAGGACAGGTGGGGTATCGGTAAACCACTTTAGGCTTCCTTATCAATTAAGAAGGCATGCACACCGCAGCTGATTCTTCAACCCCTTTTACAAACTGTTGGCTCAAAAAACTTAATTTTTACTCGAACACAACAGGGAGACAATAATAATTATCTGCATTTATCGTATCACAAAGCCAAAATACCCTCAAGACCTATATTTCTAACATAACTAACTAGTTATCAATGATTTGTAGCTCATTATCCAGCTCTAACAGCAATTTTCCAATCTTGTCTTCTCTATCTTGATTCTGGGCATCAATCTGCTTTTGCAATTCCATTAATTCCTGAGCAATATTGAGCGCAGCCAGTATGGCAAGATCTAATGTAGGAGTTTTACTGCCTAATTCCGATAACTCACGCATTTTCAAATCAACATAATTAGCAACCTCTTCTGTTTCAATCAAACCCGAAGAGCTCTTTATATTATAGGTTTTTCCATAAATTTGAATTTTTGCCATGGCTAAATTAAGTTAGATCAAATTTTTCAAGTTTTTCCAAAATATTTNNAACTTTTNCTCGGATCTGNNTCCTGCTATCCTGANTATTACTATTGGCGGTTTCCAATTCAGANAAGCGCTCAAGTTTTTTCTTCACATTTTNTTCTTCTTTTAAAAAAGANTGTTGTTCATTNGTCAAGCTTTCTATTAGAACAGNCAGTCTTCTCCTTTCATCTTTGAGCTTACGATACTCTTCAANTAAAGTCGCAATACTTNTCTCTAACTGTTCCAATTTAGGTTTAGACATGGCAGAATCGTAGCACCCCAAAATTAGGGTGTCAATGGTATGAAATTATTCTCTTAATGATGCATCTAATTCCTTCTTTAATGTTTGAATAATGATGTCAAATAATGGATTAATCTGCTGATCTGAAAGGGTACGGTCTTCCGACTGAAAGGAAAGAGCAAAAGTAAGGCTTTTCTTATTAGATTGGATTTTTTTTCCTTCAAAATGATCATACAACTCAACTNTGCTTAAAAGAGGTTTGCCCGTTTTCAATATCAAATCTAAAACACGCTGTGAAGTAACCTGTTGATCCACTAATATAGAAATATCGCGATAGGTTTCCGGAAATCTTGGAATATTTTGAAATTTGGGAGTCCTAGGAAGTTTTTGCTCCAACATTTGCAAATCCAATTCCAATACAAAAACTTTTTCTACAACACCTGTTATTTCGGGCAAAAGCTCACCCATAAAGCCAAAAACCTCTTTGCCAAAGCAACAATTTAGTGATTTTCCCGGTGATAAAAAGGGCTTATTTGAATTTGCTGAAAAACCTATCTGCAATCCAAATTTAAGGCTTAACTGGTCCAAAACTCCCTTTAAATCATAAAAATCATACGCCTTACCACGTGGTTTCCAGGGTGTAAATTCATAAGGCCCTAAAACCGCAGCTGCCAAAACTGTCTTTTCAATTCTGTTAGCCTCTGAATCAGAAAAATACACACTTCCAATTTCAAAAAGTTTGAGAGGCTTTTGCCCTTTACTTAAATTTCTTGAGATGGTATTCAGCATACCAGGTATTAAACTGGTACGCATAGTTTCACTTTCATTACTTAGTGGATTCTTCAAGTTAATAACCTTGTCTTTTTCTCTTGCAAAAGAAGTCAAATAAACCTCAGCTTGATCACGAGCTATAAAACTAAAATGAACTGTCTCAGAAAAACCCGTATGGCAAAGCATTTCCCTTATTTTACGGGACAGCTTTTGCTTAGAACTAATTTGCACCGGTCTAACTGAAGCAATAGGAAACATTGTTGCTACTTTCCCAAAACCATCGATTCTAGCAACTTCTTCAATCACATCTACTTCACGTGTCAAATCAGGACGAAAGCTAGGTATTTCTATTTTCATAATTTCTCTATTGGTTTCCTCTTTAACCTGTAACCCTAATCGAGAAATGATTTCCCTAATTCTTTCAACCTTAAAGTCAGAACCCAACAACTGATTAACGCGGGCAACCCGCAAGAACATCTGAATGTTATTATGTGATTTTGGATAAATATCGATTCTTCCATTGCAAATCTCACCTCCTGCCAATTCTTGAATCAAACAGGCAGCTCGTGCTTGAGCAGTGATGACGCCATTTATATCGACCCCACGTTCAAAGCGATAAGAAGAATCGGAACGCAGACCATATTTTTTGGAAGCTTTACGTATGGTGCCAGAATCAAAATAAGCACTCTCCAAAACAATGTTTTGTGTAGTTTCAGACACTTGGCTATTAATGCCGCCCATGATCCCGGCAAGAGCTATTGGTTTTTCAGCATCGGCAATAACTAATGCATCTGACCCTAACTTTAATTCACTTCCATCAAGACTGGTAAAGAGCTCTTGTATTTTGGCATTACGAATGACAATTTGATTCCCAGATAGTAATTCACGATCAAAAGCATGTAGAGGTTGACCGTATTCCATCATTACAAAATTGGTAATATCAACAATATTATTAATTGGTCTTAGACCAATTGCATGTAGTCGGTCACATAACCATTTAGGGGAAGGGCCTGGTTTTATATTTTCAATTACCAAAGCCGTATAACGAGGGCATAAATTTTTCTCATGGTTCTCAACGGATAACTTTTCTGTAATCGATACGGCCCCCCATTTTTTTTCGAGCAGAGCCAGAGGTTCTGGTGGGTTAAATTCTTGGCCCATCAGCACCGATACTTCCCGAGCCACACCCAAATGAGACAAACAATAGCCTCGGTTAGGTGTCACATTTAATTCCAAAACATCACCCTTTTCCTCATCAAGAAATTCGTGGCTTTCAATTTCTAAACCCGCCATAGTTAGTATTTGCCCTAATTCGGCCGCAGATTTATCAATTTTCACATACTCTTTAAGCCAATCAACCTGAACTTTCATCTTTCTCCTTTACCCCCATAANCTAGGANGCAATATTNCTATAACNATAATTTAGCCAATGTTATTTAGCCATTTACTTTAGTCGGNTAANACTTTATTCGCCACATGAAGGATTATAAGTGAAGCGTTTACAAAAATCTATGCTATCTCAGCATTGCAATTGCCTTTGTTATAAGATATCAAAGATTAGATATTCTTATATAGACCTATCAAAATGAAACTTTCTGAAGAGCGTATTCTGGCTTTGTTGAAGAAAAAAATTAGCCGCCCAATGAAAATTTCCGAGCTATCTAAACATTTGGGGGTAACCGAAGCAGAGCACCGCACATTTCGTAANCAGATTAAAGAAATGGCAGGTCGAGGATTATTAGTNAAAATCCGTGGNGGTCGTTANGGTCTTCCAGATGAAATGAACCTAGTTACTGGNAAATTGGTCGGTCACCCGAATGGTTTTGGGTTTGTTATCCCCGATAAACAACATTGCACCAACGATATTTTTATTCATCGGAAAAGCATAAACGAAGCCATGCATGGAGATCAAGTTCTAGTAAGGATTGAATCTGAAAAAGAACACGGCCGTCCTGAAGGATCTATCATAAGAATTCTTAATCGTAATACAGAAAAATTAGTTGGTGTCTATGAAACATTTGGTCGCGACGGTTGGGTCATTCCCAACGAGCCCAAACATTTACATGATATTTTCATACCTGGAAAAAAATGTAATAAAGCCCAAAATGGTCAAATTGTCGATGTAAGAATTGAAACCTATCCAACCCGCCACCAACCCCCCGTCGGCAAAGTGGTAGAAATTCTCGGTAAATCGAATGATCCAGAGGTGGAATTACAGGGAATTCTAAGGAAATTTGGCGTGCGCCAAGGATTCACACCAAANGTTATCAAAGAAGCAAAAANCATAGNAAAGAAAAACGAAACCGAGGGTAGAAAAGATTTAACCAAACTACTCATTTTTACCATTGATGGAGAGAGAGCAAAAGATTTTGACGATGCAATTTCACTAGAGCTAATAGGGGAGTATTATAAGTTAGGCGTACATATTTCAGATGTCAGCCATTTTGTAAGTGAGAATTCATTTCTTGATGATGAAGCTTTTGAAAGAGGAACAAGTATCTATTACGCAGATGGTGTTATTCCCATGCTTCCAGAAGTTCTTTCTAATGAAGCTTGCAGCCTAAAACCTAATAGCAAGCGCCTGACACTCAGCGTATTCATTAAATTTGACCATCAAGCCAATGTGCTGTCGACTGAAATCCATAATTCTATAATAAATAGCCAAAGAAGGTTTACTTATAAAGAAGTCGCCCATTTAATCGAGTATGGAAGCGACAAAATAGAAGATTTACCTTTTCTGAAAACCCTTGCAAGTATGAATAATCTTAGCCAAACTCTTCGAAAACGCAGATTTAGAAATGGCAGCGTTGACTTTTTTGTGCCAGAGCCAGAGATCCAAATTAATCAAGCAGGAATAGTAGAAAAAATAGGCATTATTGAGCATAGCAAAGCGCATCAATTAATTGAGGAATTTATGTTGGCAGCCAATCAAGCTGTGGCGCTTTACTTACACAATAAAAATATTCCATGTATTCATCGAACTCATGAGTCCCCTGATGAAACAAAATTATCTGAGTTTAAGGAGTTCATTTCTTCCTTTGGCATAAGGCTTTCTTCATTAGAGAATATTCGCTCGCAAGATTTAAATAACTTATTAAAAAAATCAAAAGGAACACCGGAGGAAAAAGTAATTAATTATCTCCTACTAAGAACGATGAAAAAAGCACGTTATTCAGAATCTAACCNNGGNCATTATTGNCTTGGATTCGAGCACTATGCTCACTTCACCTCTCCNATCCGCAGATATCCNGATTTAGTCGTCCATCGAATTATTAAAAAATATTTAAAAAATAAATGCTCTAAAAAAGAAAAGAAAACCCTAATAAACTCCTTATCTGAAATATCTGAGCAATCGAATCAAATGGAAGCAAAAGCAATGGGTATAGAAAGGGAAATTATAGGGCTTCGACGAGCACAGTTTATGATGAATAAAATTGGCAAAACTTTTTATGGACTTATCATAGGAGTTACAGGATTTGGTTTTTTTGTTGAGTTAGAAAGTGTTTTCGTAGAAGGACTGGTAAAAATTTCGAGTATCATGGATGATTACTATCTTTTCATTGAAACAGAGCATAAATTAATAGGACAAAAATACCATCGAATTTTTAAGATCGGAGACCGNATTAAGGTNCGCGTTACCAACNTAGATCTTTCAAAGCGGCAGATTGACNTGNANGTTTTGGNATAAACACAAAAATTTTACAAGCAGCTAAGNTCTAGTANTATAGGAANTCGGATTAACNCATAGAAATAGAGNATCTTGCCACAAAGAGCATCCATATGGTATAAGGAGAACTCACAAAAACCCGTAAATTGGAATAAAACAATATGGCCACCGTTGAAAAATTGAAGGAACATCTCAAAAAAGCTCAGTCCAACCTTGCAGAAGCTTCTAAAAAAGATGACCCAAACGAAGTTCGCAAACTAAAGAAGAAGACAAAAAGGCTAGCTCGCAAAACATCCAAAATCACCGCTACTGAAAAAATGGCGGAATTAAAAAAGAAAAAGAAAAAAGATCGCAAAACCACATCTGAGTAAAATAGCATTGCAATCAAAAGATAAATGCTTTTTCTCGAGCTTTTTGTATTTAGATTCTGAAAAAATTAATTAGCATGTCATGTTTCTTTAAATAAAGAAACTCCAAAAATAAAAACTATGGATATCGCATATTTAGCTAAGTTGGCACGCTTAAAGCTGACAGACTTGGAAAAGGAACGATTTTCTAATCAAATAGAAACCATCATCAAGTATATAGAGAAGCTAAATGAACTCGATACTAAGGACGTTGAGCCTACCGCCCATGTATTAGGGTTGGATAACGTTTTTCGCGATGATATGGAAATAACAACACCCCTAACAGATCACGACCCAATAAATGATTCTCCCGCGCACAGCAAAGGGCATTATGAGGTACCTAAAATAATCTAATTTTATGCACCGTATTACCATCACGCAGGCACGAGAACTTCTGCAATCGAAAAAACTATCTTCTACTCAATTAACAGAAGCTGTTTTCGATCGTATTGATTTGGTTGAAGACAAAGTTAAAGCATTCACTCACTTGATGCGAGATAAGGCTTTGCAACAGGCCAAAGCTGCCGACTCCAAAATTGCTAGAGGAGAAGAGCAACCTTTGCTTGGCATTCCAATAGCCTTAAAAGATTTAATTTGTACCTCAGGAAGTCTTACCACTTGCGCTTCAAATATTCTTAATCAATTTATCTCTCCTTATAACGCAACAGTTGTAAATCGACTGCAAGGAGCGGGGGCAGTGATTATAGGTAAAACTAATATGGATGAGTTCGCAATGGGGTCTTCTAACGAAAACTCAACATATCATCCAACAAAAAATCCATGGGCGCTCGATCGAGTTCCTGGTGGTTCTAGTGGAGGTTCGGCCGCAGCAGTTGCCGCGCATGAGTGTATTGCAGCTTTGGGTAGCGATACTGGTGGTTCAATCCGCCAACCTGCAGGATTTTGCGGAGTAACAGGACTTAAACCTACTTATGGACGTGTCTCACGATTTGGGCTTGTCGCCTTTGCCTCCTCTCTCGATCAAATAGGGCCTATTACTAAGTCTGTTGCTGACGCTGCAATCCTTATGAACGTAATTGGTGGTAAAGATAGACAGGATTCTACCTCTGCAGATGTTCCCATGCCAGATTTCACTCAAGCCTTAGATCGAGATATTAAGGGAATGAGACTTGGTATTCCAAAAGAATATTTCAATGGCGGGATGCAACCTGAGGTTGAAAAAGCGGTACAAGATAGTATTCGGACTCTTGAATCACTTGGAATGAAAACGGTTGANGTTTCTCTTCCACATCTTNATTACGCAGTCNCTGCTTANTACATAATTGCATGTGCAGAAGCNAGCACCAACTTNTCNCGATATGACGGAGTTAAATACGGCTACAGATCTTTAAATTCAGAAAACCTNACTAATATGTATGAAAATACACGCGANGAAGGNTTTGGAGAAGAAGTCAAAAGACGCATTATTCTTGGAACTTTCGTACTCAGTTCAGGTTATTACGACGCTTACTATTTAAAAGCCCAAAAGGTAAGAACTTTAATTAAACAGGATTTTGAAAACGCTTTAGAAGAATGCGACGTAATCATTTCACCAGTGACCCCCTATCCCGCATTTAAATTAGGAGAAAAACTNGATGATCCGCTACAGATGTATTTAGCGGATATTTACACAATCTCAGCAAATCTCGCGGGCATACCTGCCATGGCAATTCCTTGTGGTTTTGTGGGGGAAGCAAACTTGCCAGTGGGATTACAACTTATGGGTAAACATTTTGATGAGGCTAACCTTATTGCTGTAGGACAAAAGTTTCAACAAGTAACCAATTTCCACACCCAAGAAGCTCCGCTTTAAATTTCCAACTTCCAATTTTTCAACGCATCTATAGAAGGATAATGAGTTAGATCAGAATGGATAGGAGCAATAGAAATATAATTTTTAGCAATCATCACACAGTCTGCATCTTCTTTTGTTTCTTCAAAAAACATTTCTCCTGCTAACCAGTAATACGTATTTCCACGCGGGTCCTTCCTAGAGTCAAACTCTTCTATAATCCGTGATTTTCCCTGACGCGTTATAGCTATTCCCGCAAATTCTGATTCGGAGACTGGGGGAACNTTAATATTCAAGACCACATCCTGTGACAATTTTTTTTCAAAAAGTTGTGGAATTA
>PBKP01000024.1 GCA_002721515.1 Nitrospina sp. | reverse complement strand
AGGGATGATGGAACGGTCTACGATTCCGTAACTAGTGTGACTTGGATGGCTAATGATTCATTTTTGGATTTAGAAAGAGATGTTTCATATTCTGAGGCAGAAGATTATGTGAAAGAGACTAATAAGAAAAAAGTGGGGGGTTATGGCGATTGGCGCATACCCAATATTCACGAGGCATCATCAATTTTTGATAAGGAAAAACTAAACAAAGACTCTAAAGGTGGGGATATCTTTTTGGATTCAGTGTTTCCTCCGGGTGCGGCCAATTGTACCTGGACTTCCTCTACTCGCGGTAAAGAAGCGCAGATAATGTTTTACGCCAATGGTTGTCCTTATTGGTATGAAAAAGATGATAAAACCATATCTCATGCCGTGCGCCTTGTCCGTCGAGATAATTAAATAGCCGGTTTTAGGCCAGTGATCCAAAATTTGTCAAATAAACTTTTTAGTCTTTTTTTAAAATTAGTTAGTGCCGGTTATTTCCTAAAAGTTTCGGGTTATCCAGTATTAGACCAAATGAAGATACCTTTTCTTTCTGTATTGTGAGGGCTCTATAAATCTTATGAAAAGATTCAGTATCTAAAGTATCGTCCATCAATTTGTTGAGTTGCTGGGGGGAGATTGAACTCATAGAATGCTCTGAAAATAGGGATGTGCCAACTCCTGCCCAATTTGAAGAGAAAAAACCCTGGTGAACTAGATGGGTGGTGCCCAGGGAATATTTCCATGCTTTTTTAAGGAAGTGTTGAGCTATATACGCTGGGATGCAGCGACCAATTGCCACTACTCTAGAAGGATTTTCTGCAGGGTAGAAAAATAGTCCTACCTTGGTATTTCCCATCTCAGCAAATTCGAGCCTAATCTTACGATAATCTTGTTCATATTTTTTAGAAACCCAAGCTTCTATTTTTACAGGTTTTTCGCTTATAGAGAGACAATCTTCATTTGCTTGCCCAATGCTCGTTTTTGTAAAGACAAATAACAATATAAAAATAGATAGTTTTCTCATTTTCTTGCTTTCTAACCTTTATATAAAATCTTAATTAAAGAACTATTCTGGTTGTGCCGTCTTTACGTTTGGAACTTGTAAACCAAAAAAAGGTGTTAATTGGTTAGGAACCGATAACTTACGGTAAAGCTGATGAAATGCTTCATTGGAAAGATCAGGGTTTAACATAAGCTTAACCTGGTCTCGGGATACGAGTTGCTGAGAAGGTTCGTCAAAGATTGTAACACCGACACCTATCCAATGTCCGTGGACAAACTGTTGCTGGACCAAGCTTTCAACTCCTGTGCTGTATTCAAGTGCTTTTTTAATAACATGCTGAGCAACATGCACAGGGACACATTTTCCAATAGCGATGACCTTCGAAGTTTCTCCCATTGGATAAACCCTGAGGGCGGCTTTGGAATTTCCTAATTCAGTAAATTCCTTAATAATTTCTTTTCGCTTTTTTCGAAATTTTTTTGAGATATAGCCTTCAATTTTAATTCGCTTTTTATTCAGAGGTTGGCACTTTTCCTTTGCCCCGGCCGAATTGCATAAGAATAAGTTAAGTATTACCAATCCACAAACAACCTGTTTTACTAACCTTCCACCTAAGGTCAGATTAAATATGTTTTTATTCAATATTTTCAATGTTTATGTTTCTCTAGTTTAGTCAAATCCTTTGCTATAATAGTGGATTCGAAATAAAATTAATAAGGCTTAGATTTAAATATTCGACCTGAATAGTATCCTGATATTGTTAATTTGTCCTAGTTTGATTTTTTTTTATGTATTCTTCGGCACTTTGTTCGTTTGTAAAATAATATTCTTTGCCGTTTATTGTTTTTTTTATGGCTTCGTTTTTGGGAATATAAACGCCGTTATTAGGGTCTTGCACCATTTCTGTTGGATTAGGTTCTTTTGGGCTCGATGATGGGAAAATCAGGCGAGCAACAATAATAATAAAAATAACTGCAATTCCAAATAATGCTAAGCGTGCCATGTTTATATTGTAAAGATAAAGAGCCTTATATTCAACCTATGATCATGCGATAAATTGAAAAGAAAAACTATATTCTCAGATGTCAGATAAACCTGAAAAAATTGAAAATAAAAAGAAGTCTCTTGTGCCGACCGTGCAAAAAAAAGGTTCGTTAGTTCCCCCGGATCCTTTTACAGCCTATATTCAGGAGGCAAAGAAATATTCCCTTCTTTCTGAAGAAGAAGAAAAAGAATTAGCAATTCGTTTAAAAAAAACAGGAGACGTAGATGCTGCTTATAAACTAACAACGGCAAATTTGATGTTAGTTGTGAAAATTGCAATGACGTTTAAACGAGAATGGCAAAACATTATGGATTTGGTTCAGGAAGGTAATGTGGGTTTGATGAAAGCGGTCAAAAATTTTGATCCTTTTCGCGGGGTTCGTCTTTCCGCCTATGCTACGTGGTGGATTAAATCTTATATTTTAAAATATATTTTGGATAATTGGCGGTTGGTACGCGTTGGAACTACAAATGCTAGGCGAAAATTACTATTTAATTTAAAAAAAGAAAAAGAGCGTTTAGAAAGAGAGGGGTTTGATCCTTCTACTAAATTATTGGCAGAACATTTTGGAGTGGATGAGGGAGAAATAATTGACGTAGAAGCGAGTATTGGTGCTGTTGATGTTTCTATTGATACACCTACCCACGATGATAGCCCAATNACTCCAGCACAATCGTTGAGCGATGGAAAGTCGCTTGAAAAAGGTGCAGAGGTGGACCAATTTCGGAAAATTCTTCAGGGAAAAATTGAAGAATTTAAATCTCAATTAAAATCAGGTGAAGTTGAAATTTTAGAAAAGAGAGTGCTTTCTGAATCTCCCAAATCTTTACAGGAAATCGGAGATCAAAGAGGGGTAACACGCGAAGCAGTGCGNCAATCGGAGCAGAGGTTGCTAAAAAAATTCAGGATTTTTATTGAAGAAGAAATGCCGGAAGCGGCAGANTATTTTAAAAGTTGAGGAGGAAANAAAATGGAGACCCGGATAGAAACGGACAGCATGGGGGAAATAGAGGTTCCCTCCAATCTTTATTACGGCGCGCAAACTGCACGCTCGCTTATCCATTTTGATATTGGTGTGGAAACAATGCCCCGTGAACTAATCCGAGGTATGGGCATTCTGAAGAAGGCTTCTGCTTTGGTGAATGCTGAACTAGGCTTAATGCCAGAGAACATTAAGAGCCTAATCTCCAAGGCTGCTGATGAAGTTATAGAGGGAAAACTAGACGATCATTTTCCTCTGAGAGTTTGGCAAACAGGAAGTGGCACACAATCTAACATGAATACTAATGAGGTTATCGCCAATCGGGGAATTGAATTGGCAGGTGGAATAATCGGTTCAAAGGATCCTGTTCATCCCAACGATCATGTAAATATGGGTCAGTCATCAAATGATACTTTTCCTACGGCGATGCATATTGCCGCTGTGGAACGCATCCGAAATACGTTGATTCCTTCTCTCACAACTTTGGCTGATTCTTTCAAAAAGAAGTCAATAGAATTTAAAGACATTATAAAAATAGGGCGTACCCATTTAATGGATGCCACTCCTTTAACACTGGGACAGGAGTTCAGCGGTTATACAACCCAATTAGAATATTCCCTGGATCGAATTAATGGTTGTATGCCTCGCATGTATCAAATCGCATTAGGGGGAACAGCTGTCGGTACTGGACTCAATTCGCATCGTGATTTTCCTGTAAAAGTTGCTCAAAAAATAGCAGAAATCACCGCTTGCCCCTTTGTTACAGCTCCTAATAAATTTGAATCCCTTGCAGCTCATGACGCTATTGTTGAAACCAGCGGTGTATTAAAAACTATTGCTTGTTCACTTATGAAAATTGCTAACGATATACGTTGGTTAGGATCTGGACCACGATGTGGTATTGGGGAAGTTGTATTGCCTGCAAACGAGCCCGGCAGTTCTATTATGCCAGGAAAGGTAAATCCCACTCAGTCAGAGGCGATGACAATGGTAGCCGCACAGGTTATAGGCAATGATACCGCAATCAATGTTGGAGGCTCTTCTGGAAACTTTGAACTCAATGTTTTTAAGCCAGTAATGATTTATAATTTATTACAATCCATTCGCCTGTTAGCAGATTCATGTAAGTCATTTAACGACCACTGTGTTGTTGGAATCAAACCTAATGCAACGCAAATAGAAAAACATCTTAATGGATCCCTTATGTTGGTAACAGCCCTCAATCCACATATTGGTTATGACAATGCTGCAAAAGTTGCTAAAAAAGCATATCAGGAAAATACGACTCTTAAAGAATCAGCTGTTGCCTTGGGGCTGCTCACCGCTGAGGAGTTTGACGAAAAAGTACGACCAGAAAAAATGACAGGACCAAAATAAGGCTTCGTAAAATCAAGCTTTAAAATTAAGGAGGTTTTCTTGTTTAGTTTTGAGCACTTCATAGGGATTGTAGTAATGTTGATAATTATTCTTCCTATTATTTTTAAAAAAATGTATTGAGCCTTATGAAAAATAAACTTAATTTTTCTAGGCGAAACTTTATGAAAAGCTCCTTGGCCATAGGATCTGTTGTTGTATCAGAGTGGTTATCATTCGCTTATGCTGCTCCAACTTGTCCCCCAACGCCTAAGGAGACAACGGGTCCTTTTTATCCTCTTAAATTTCCTATTGACAAAGATAATGATTTGACTTTTTTAAATAATAAAACGGTTAAAGCAGAAGGGGAGCCGATATGGATTAATGGCGTGGTAAAAAATGAAGGCTGCGAACCTGTGGAGGGTGCCCTGATTGAAATTTGGCAGGCTTGTTCTACCGGGAAATACAATCATCCTAACGATTCTAATAAGGCTAAGCTGGATACAAATTTTCAATATTGGGGTAAAGCGGTTACGAATGAAAAAGGTGAATATGCTTTTAAAACTATTAAGCCGGGCTCTTATCCCGTAAGCTGGTTTTGGACAAGGCCGCCACATATCCATTTTACCATTCATTCTAAACAACACGCCTCTCTCACAACCCAAATGTATTTTTCTGGGGAACAATTTAATAAAAACGACCGATTGTTACAAGCACATCCTAAGTCGGAACAGGAAAAATGTATTGTTATATTTAAGAAAATAAATAACCGAAAAGTAGGACAATTTAATATTACGTTAATTTAAAATTTGAAAGAATTAACGCAACAATAACAAACTTTACTTGGCTTTTAATTTAACTAATGGGCTGAATATTCAAACATCTGGTTAACACATTGAAGTGCGTTTTTTTGGGTCTTAGGGTCGATTTCAATTATGTTTTGTGCGCCGGGGTTTTCAAGGACATTCAGAATGTCTTCCAGGGAATTGGATTTCATGTATTTGCACATTGTGCAGCCACCGGCAAACTTCTTTTTAGGAAATTCGGATTGTAGAATACCTGTCAGACCGCATTCGGTAAGTAAGAAGAAGGTATCGCGTTCTGATTCTCTTACATGATTGAGCATCTGGCTGGTGCTCCCTACATAATCCGCTTTATTGACTACCGCTGAATTACATTCGGGATGGACTAGAACTTCCACGCTTTTAAAGTTGCTTCTCACTTGATCAATACTTTCTGATTGATATTCCTCGTGCACATAGCAAGTACCGTCCCATAATTGAATATCTTTTTTAACTCCTTTTTCTTTGAGATTCTGGATCACGTTTTCACCCATCAATTTGTCAGGAAGAAAATATATTTTTTCATTTGGAATTTTTTCGATAATTTTATAAACATTGGAGGAGGTTACGCAAACGTCGCATTGGGCTTTTACCTCAGCCGTTGTATTGATGTAGCAAACGAAGGTGTGGCTAGGAAATTTTTTTCGCAATTCAATAACATCTTTTGCTGTGATGCCATCAGCAAGAGAACAGCCTCCATTTGGGTTCGGGTCGAGAACTGTTTTTTGTGGATTGAGTATCTTTGCTGTTTCTGCCATGAACCGAACAGCAGCAAAAACTATTATGTCCGCATCTGACTCCTTGGCATTTTTAGACAAGCCATACGAGTCTCCAGTATAGTCAGCAACACTATAAAAAATTTGTGGAGCGACATAATTATGTACAAGGATGATAGCGTTTTTTTCACGCTTGAGTTTTTCAATGCGTTCGACGGCGGGTAATAACAGTTCGCAACTTTCCTTTGTAAATTTGCAAATGGGGTTGCCCACATGAATATCTTTGAGTTTTTGATAGAGTTGTTCTGCGTTTATCATTTTAGCCTGGTGGCCACTTTAAAGAGCGTCCGCCTAAAATATGATAATGAATGTGCATTACTGATTGCCCTGCGTTTTCTCCGCAGTTTACCACAAGGCGATAGCCTGATAGATCAAGCTCACGTTCCTTTGCCAAATTATTGGCTACAGAAATAATAGAACCCATAAGTTCATGATCGGCTTCTTCTATATCTAAAAGGCTAGAGTAGTGCTCTTTTGGAATAATAAGAATATGTGTGGGGGCCTGTGGATTAATATCGTTGATGGCAAATATCGTATCCGACTCATAAATCTTTTCGGAAGGAATAGCACCCGTGCCGATTTTACAAAACAAGCAGTCTTTATTCATAAGATGATTTTTTCTGGTGTTTGGACAAGGCCTCAGCTCCTCTCCGCTTTCTTGAAGGATCGGCGCTGTATGACTCTGACCTTTCGCGGTCCGGACTGGACTCTTTTTTTTCTTCTCTTATCAGGGGGTGATCTCCGGTTTCCACTTGTCTCAAATGGTCAAGGATATCTTCTTTGTATGAGCTGAATGGATCGAGCATTAGAAAGGGATCATCTGTTTTACTGAGACGAAACCCAATCCAGTCTATTAGATAACCCATATGTGAATGTTGGTTTATAAGCATTTTGATTAATTCACCGCGACCGTGTGCACGTGTTCCTCTTGGTGGATTGGTCTTTGCGTGATCTACAGCAGGATCAGTGGTTTTACGATAACCATCGCCGCTTGCTTCGAGTCCCCAAAACAAACCTTTTTCTTTATTCAAATTATGGTATTCCAGATCGAGACTTTTTAGCCAAGCATCGCCCCACTCTAAATTTTCTTCGTTTTTAAATTCACTCAGCATCCAGTATTTACTGGCCCAATCGACGCGCCCAACTAGAGCCTCTGGTCCTTTTAATATATCTGTCAAAACCGACGCCCAGTTTTCCAAAATCCAATCTGTTTCCTGATTTTTTCCTGAAAGATGTTTTTTACAAGTCTCCAAAATATCTACTTGTAGCTCTAAGGCAGTAGACGGAGCACCGGAAGCCAGAGTTACGTGCCATTTAAACTCTTGATCACGGGAAATAGAACGCATAGCCTGAACGGAGTCGGCAAGAATCCATTCTTTTTTCGCCACCCCAAGCTGCATTATATCTAGCATTAGTGTGGTGGTTCCCATTTTCATAGCTGTTGCAAATTCGCTCATCGTTGAGTCACCTACGAGTAAATGTATCCGCCTATATTTGCTCGGATCGGATAAAGGCTCATCACGGGTATTTACAATGGCACGGTTGTATTGCACCCATCTATAAGATTCGTTTGGAAGATGATCAGCGCGCTGTGAAATTTGGAAGTCAACCTCATCATCTTTTATTTCGTGAGATGAAACCCCATCCCAATCTCGAAAAGGGTGGGGATCACAAGAACCAATGCGCCCAGCACCGCAATAGATTTGCCTAGTGGTTAAAAATGAGGCAAGCAGTTTTATATTATTTCGTTCATCGAAGGGAAAGTTTCGCCCTACGAGATAATTTTCGTGACAGCCAAATGTTGCATTAGTTTCCAAGTCCACATTATTTTTTATTATGGAGACATTGTCAGCCCAACCTAACTCTTCTACAGCTTCTTGAATAAGAGTATCTCCTGCTCGATCAAAGGTTATAAGATCGACGAGATTAGAACATTCAGGTGATGCGTACTCCAAATGCCCCATATCTAAGTACAACCTTCCACCATTGAGTAGAAAACCACCGTTACCTGGCGGTTCATCATTAGCGCGGTAATGCAAATCTAGGACACCAAGGTTTTTGGAAAAGATATGGTTTTTTATTTTATTGGCAATTTCCATAGGATCGAGACGGAAGTCACCATTATTGTTGTCTTTCACTAATAGTCCATACTCTGTTTCGATTCCAAAAATTCTTTTTTTCATGGGTTTTGTTTTCTATCATCCACGTTTCATGGAAGTTTTAAAAACTCTTTCGCTTTCGCTTTCTTCTAGAAAGCGATACCCCTTTTCAGTAAGAGTAGCTAAAGTAGGATAAATATCATCCTCTGGTCGGGCCTGACCTGTTGCAGAGTCAAATAAAGCGGCTGTTTGAAGAAGTCGAATTGCCAAGGTTATAGCTTCTTCACGCGTTCTTTTGATTAATGGTTTTTCTCCCCATAAATCTTCATGCTCAAGGATACCACGGATTATTTGTGACCCAGATCCAGTTGCAGTGTGGGTTTGAATTTGAAAATCTGCTCCTAACATATCGTAGAAATGGATGCTAGCTTTACCTTGAGATTTATCATAGGCTGCGAAAATAGGGCTGACAACGCCAAGTCCTTGAACAGCCATCCCAACATTTTCTTTTAACAGTTTGGATAAAGCACGAATTTTGCCTTCGACACTCATTGATTGTAGTTGTGACCGTCGATAGTATTCGAAGTTGTGAGAAAGCACTCTTGCCATTTCGAATGCAGTTGCAGGAACCCCAGCAATTGCCATCAAAGTGTAGTCATCGATCGGTATTACTTTGTCACATAATTCGTACATGATGCTGTTGCCCGCAGTTGCTCGCCTGTCACCTGCAACAATAACTCCTTCTTTAAAGTGAAAGGCTAAAACAGTAGTCCCTTGTGGCACAGTAAAGCTGGATGATTTCACAGCACCTTCTAGTTTTGCAGGCCAGCGGTAACCCGATTTTTCAAGTAACTCAAAAAATTCACCTGCTGATTTACTTGGTTCAGACTGAAATTTCATTGCCCGGTTCGTTGTTTATATTTTTCAGATTGTTTTGGGTCAACTTTTTTCATTCGCTTTAGCAAGTTGTCTCTTCCAGGTCTAGAAGAATCAGGACTTGAAGGCCCCTTTTTTTCATGATCCGGACTGGACTCTTTTTTTTCTTCTCTTCTTAATGGATCGTTCATCTCCATCTTATAACTCCTTATCTATAATTATACCTTTATTATATATAGGATAATCACCCAGTAGAAGACTTCAATCTATTTATTTCCTCTTCACTAAGTGGTCGGTAAATAGCCTTGCTCGAAGAATTTACTGATAGAACAGCTCCTTCAAGATGCCATCTATCAAAAGTTTCCTGCAATATTTTAGGAGACTCGTTTTCTTTCTCTTTATTATCTGAGTTAACTTTTCTACTATCACTCCAAAGTGTTATGCCTTCTTTCAACGCTTGGTCAAGAGAGTAAGTGGCAAAAGGTTTTTTTTCAATCTCACATTGCAACCAGTCCATTACTTTTTCGTCTCCTGCGATAGCCGTCCCATTTTTAAAAGTTTCCCAATGCCCATCATAATTCATACGAAAAAAATTCGGTTGGCCCTTCTCATTTAATTCCACAAGGAGCATACGAATAATGTAAGGAGCGCGCTGAATTTCTTCAAAATTTTGTTTTAGTGCCGGGGCGATACCAAATTGTAATAATCGAGCTGATGTGACATCTTGTGCGGACCGGTTAAATCCTTCCAAGTGTGCCATATCTAATAAATTCATTCGTAANCTCTCAACATCTGCTGGATGNCCTAAACCACCAAGAGCAATGCGATCATAAATTTCATAGATCTTTCCAGGTTGTGGGGCAAAACTAAAAATCAGCAACCCTTNATTAAAGGGAAAGGATAAAACAGGTTGCCCCATTTTCAANTTTTCTTGTACATAATTATGACGNGTAGATACTGCNTCCATCCAACGATATGGTTCTTCAAACATCCTTCAATTCTCCATTCCGGATTTGNACTTATTCAATATTTGNGNAAATTTTNNCTTCNAGTCTTTTGCTGNAAATTTCTTNNGGNTNAATTTATCATANGNTTCGNNATTTATATTCATTTTGTTTATNCAATCNAAAAGATTGTTTATCCAATCCAAAAGAGAAAAAAATGAAAANCGCTANTAGTCCTTTTCCTATTTATGNACATTACTAATATGAACTTTTCCTGGCNTAATGACAAAACTAATAGCTAGCTAAATGAGTTTTTTCCACATCTTCCTTACTTATTACGTCTGTTAAGTCGATCACATCGCCGTTTGTAAATTCAATTCCTGTCCAATGAATACTTTTGATTTTTTCAGCTTCTTTATTAACTGCGTCTCCACGAATTTTTGCGCGGGTTTCTAAAGGGGGAGATTTTACGGCTTGATTGATTTCTTTTTCTTCTAGCAAAGAATAAACTTGATTTTCATGCTCTAGCCCTCGATATAAACCTCGGTCTGGATCAAGGTTATGATATTCTAAATCCAGGCTTTGCATCATAGGATCATCCCAACTAAAATTTTCTGATTCCATAAATTCTGAGAAAAGCTTCTCTTTAATTGCCCAATCGATTCTATTCGATAAGTTTTCTGGATTGTTTTTAAGATCATTAAGAGTTTTGCCCCATTCTTTGATAATCCAATCCCATTCGTTTTTTTGATTTGAGAAACTTTCTTCAACTCTTTCGAGATACATTTCTTGAATTTCCAATGCAGTAATAGAATCGCCAGATGTTCGTTGTAATATTGCATTTCTGTTTTTTGCTAGTGATACTTTTTGCACATCCTCAACCGGAGTTGCCAGTTCAATCTCTGGTAATGTTGTTCCGTTTGAAATCAAGCTAAGTACAAGTCGGGTACTGCCGACTTTTAATGCTGTAGCATAGGCCGACATGTTGGCATCGCCTATTATTAAATGTAACCGCCGATACTTATTGCGGATTGCGTGTGGTTCATCTCGGGTATTTATAATGGGACGCTGGGTCATAGTTTCAATACTTAAAATGTTTTCAATAAAATCAGATCGCTGTGCTAATTGCAGTCCCTTGTAGTCCTTTGATTTGGGATTTTCTGATCCTACCTTTCCTGCTCCAGCATACAATTGTCGAGTAACCATAAAAGGCACTAACCCCTTTACAATATGGTTGAACGGGATATCTCTTGGGACGAGGTAATTATCATGTGTTCCGTAACTGTGTCCGCTGTAATCTGTATTGTTTTTGAAAACCTGAACGGATTTGTCTCCTAGTTCTTGATTTCGAATTTTCGTGCTTTCTCCCACAATTTTTTCTCCTGCCACATCGTGGGCCACCAGGGAGAATATTGAACTGCATTCTGGCGTGCTATATTCGGGGTGAGTATGGTCATTATAAAAACGAGCCCCATTGGATAGTACCCGATCGCATTTCATTTCCAGATAAGAGTAGGGTCGTTTTCTATCTTCAGCACAAAATGCATCTTCTTCTTCGTCTTGTGCGAGAGATTGAACCTTAAAACCACGCATATCTTGATGAGAATTTTCCTGAGAATAAGACCATTTCCTAAATACGCTATTTTGTGAACAGCCTTTCAAAAGCTTCATAGATTCATCCACAGGGTCGGAGTTTTCTACACCTTCCCGTACAATTCCATACTCTGTTTCAATGCCGAGAAGCGGGATGATTTCTTTCATATGACAGATCGGCGAATCGTATTTTCTGTAGCGGAGTCGGATTCATTCGGTTTTCTAACGCGCACTACATTTTTGGATTCCATATCTAAAAGATGAAGCCAGTCTTCTAAATTTGACTCGGCAGGTAATAGGCTTCCTTCTTTAAATTCAGTTTTTAATGCGGTTAACAAGTCATCTACTGTTATGCATAACTTTTCGCCATTAATTGCTCTTTCGATAGCACTTTCTTTAGTACGCTTTATAATACCTTCAATAGCGGCTCCGGAAATAAAATCGCACCAATACATTTTCTTACTCCCGCCACTCCGTAAGGTCATTACTAATACTTCCTGATCTGAATTTCGGGCGAAAAGGTTATCTAGAAAAGGCTCTGCCATTTTGTCGAAATTCTCATGCTCTTGTGGCAGACTATTTTTGAGGTAAACGCGTAAAATTTCTTTACACTCTTCTCGGTCAGGTCGATTGACTTTAATTTTCCTATCGATTCTTCCAGGTCGAATGATGGCGGGATCAATTAAATCTGGACGATTAGTCGCCAGAATCACCACTGTATCTCGAAGAGATTGTATGCCATCCATTTCTGCGCAAAACATGGGGACTACTGTATTACTTATGTTTGAGCCTCTCCAGGCTTGACGTGTTCCCAATATAGATTCTGCTTCATCAATAAATATAAAAGGAACCTCACCTTTTTCTTTATAATCTCTTGCTTTTTTAAAGATCTCGCGTATTTTTCTTTCCGATTCACCGAGCCACATGTTCAAGATTTCAGGACCTTTTACATGGATGAATCGACCCTCCAATTTAGAATTTTCTTTTTCTGACAGTTTTTTGATTACCTCTGTGACAATTGCTCTTCCAACTAATGTTTTCCCGCATCCAGGTGGACCATAAAAAAGAAACCCCTTTGGTACCTGATATTCCATTTCTTTTAGAGTTTTTTCATGTAATAAGGGATACTCAAGAACCTTACGGATTTCTTCCTTTACTTTTTCCTGTCCGCCTACTTGCGACCATTCGACCTTTTCAAAGTCGTCTTCAATTAAGGTTTTTGATTCGCGTTTAGCAAGTTTTCCAAGAATGACTTTTTGGCTTGCATCAAGAAAGACTTCTTCGCCTTCTTTTAGGCTGGTCTCCTCTAAATCAGCATGAGATAGTACAATGGTTTCAGTGTTTCCTGAAGAAACTTGTATCAGCCATTGACCACCTTGAAGTTTCCCAGAAATTCTAGCCAAAGGACCGTGACTGGGAAGAGGCAATTTGACAATGGCAACGAAACCTTCATTAAGAGCCACTTGATCTCCAGTTTTTAGATTTTCTTCCTTTATAAGCTCAGGGAGTACAGCAGCTTGGTATTCGGTACCACCTGATATAATACGAATAAGGTTGTCTTCCCCTTGGCTTAAAACAGTACCGATTCTGTGGGCTGGTGATTTTAATTTTTCGATCGCTTCTTCAAGTGTTTTTATTTTTTGATCATATTGTTGTGCCATTTGTTGGGCTTGGAACAAAGCATCCCGCAAATCCAGAACTTTTTCCTGTAATTGTGGTTGGTCTTGAGTATCATCAAGCATCTGTTCAATCATCTCAATAATATGAGTTTTATCGCCCATTCTAAAATCCTTTATTTTTTTAGAGAACTTGTATTAGCTACAGTAAAGGAAGAAGCTTAAGTTCTAATTAGCCAGCCATTTAATTTATACAGGTTCGCTTATTTAAGGTAAATGTTTAAAGGTTTATATAATTGTATGATTATTAAAAAATATAAATCAAGTCAATTTTCTCAAAGGTTTATAATAGTTATTGTGTGCATTATTATAGGGTTGGGTATTCGATTAAAAATCAAGTCTGACTAATCAGTAGTTTTTTAATAATTTCAGCCTATTCAGCTTCTTAATACTTCTGGCTAATAGGCAAGCAGTTAATTTTTATGTTAATCGCAAACAATCAAACTCAGATCGAAAAGTGCATTATCAGCTTTAGTCATAACAAATATGATTCGCGCAAATCGGCTGATAATTTAAGCATTGCCAAGGCAAAAAGTGAAATAAAGGCGGGTAAAAATGGGGTGAGTCATCTAATTCTTCGATCCCGGGACGATGAAATAGATCGCCTTAAATTTTTATTCTTGATACATGGTATTCCGGTTATGTGTTATTCCTTAGGCAATTTATTATGTTCTAGCCTAAAAGAAATTGTTGTTATTGGGTCTGATGAAGTGCAACGAATTCTAAATTGTTTTTTGGATATTGTTGGTACCAATGGAAAAAAAATCCAATTTATCAAAGAAGATGATGAACGCCTTAATCTTGCTAATACCTTAAACCTGGCCAGAAGCAAGCTTTCCATTTCCAATAATGAATTAATTTTATTCCAACCAGGCGACCTACCTTTCTTATATGACCTTGAAAAGGTTTTAAGTTTTGAAGGCAATAAGGAAAGCAACATTGTGCTTTGGCTAAATTCCAGGCAAAAAATGTTTCCGGAGTTAATAAAAAAACCAGCTTCTGAATTTATAAAAAGAAATTATCATTACCGAATCCTCAATAGAGACGATAGTGATTTGCACGATTTGAAAGAGCCNAATTTATATCCTCTAAACTTTGCNCAAATGGAATCTGAAATTNTTGATTATCTTCATTCGTTTCGTAAAGATGGTCAAATTATTCATGCTGGAATAAAAATGGCTCTTAATAACCCAGCACGANTGATCANGGCCCTACCTTATTTGG
This sequence comes from Nitrospina sp., assembly GCA_002721515.1. GTDB lineage: Bacteria > Nitrospinota > Nitrospinia > Nitrospinales > VA-1 > UBA8687. Next base: position 10,063 of record PBKP01000024.1, on the reverse strand, counting down.
TCAATCACATCATTACATTTCGAAAGCGAATCCATAAACTTCGTCCAGGAGACAAATATCAGTTTGGAATGTCGCGAAAGAACTTCGAAAAAAGCGTTTCAAACTTACTTAATATTCCAGTAACTGCGAACTTACACGAAGACGTTGCCTTTGTATCGGATGTGGATGCTTTAGAAGACTGGGAAGATTTTGAATCCTTAACTTATTTTGCGAGTAATCAGGGAGATAAAAGGGGTTTAAAAGCAATTCATCCATTTGGTGAAGAGCTNTTAAAATTCCGCGANGTAGGAATGCCTTTATTAAAAAATGAAATCTCAATGTACCAAAATTTCCCCGCTTATCTGAATAAGATTTATCAAACATTGGAAATGGGCTATGTGCCTTTTGATTCTATGGGTAATTATGTTTCTTTTAAAACCGATGATTCCCNTGAATTAGAATACGCCTATATNTGGTATCAGCGGAAGTGTAAGGCTATGAGTCAAAANAATTCAAAAAATAATGAGAGCCTTTGANCTCGGTTTNCTTTATGTGTTNNGCNGAAAAAAACTGAGCTATAATATTNTNATATTTTTTTCTAGCGTTGAAAANTTTTAGGTATNGCCCTTGATTAAAAGAAAAAAAGTCTGGTTTAAAAATAGCCTTTTAGACAGAACCCGATTGTCAGGATTTCTGTTACTTTCATTCGGTCTNCANATTACTTTATTCATTACGCATTCGTTATTGCCCAAACAGGAGGAAATTATTAATGGTCCACCGCCGATTCAGGTAAAGTATGTTCAAGNTAATAATNAAAAAGATTTAATGCATGGAAAGATTGTTGATGCTNTCAAAGCNCCATNAAAAAATGAAAAGCCTAAAANGGAAAANCTTTTAGCTAAATTTGANAGCCGNTCNCATTCCAATANAAAAAAATTCCNAAAAAAAANTTACAAAAGAAAAAAAACTATCGTACCAAAATCAAAGAGAANTATTAAAAGGATTGAGTCAAAAAAAAATCAAATAAAAAAAAATATTCCAAAAAAAAAAATTAGAACTAAACCTTTCCNNAAAAATAGAAAGAAACCTTTGCCTAATTCGAAGTTAGGAAAATTTAGATCCACNACCCAAAATATAATGGAAAAGCCTAAGCCTTTATCTAAAAAAAGNNCAGGNACTGGAAGTGCATTAGCTTTATTANATGGNTTTAATGCGGAGAAATNNGCTTCTTTGGNTACAGANTCTTTTGAAGATTTNGATGATGATGAGCCTGTATCATTGGACACAAAAGAGGAAAAATATGCGTCCTACTTTGCGCGTATTAAGCANCAAATAGAAAGGGTATGGATCTATCCTTCNGATGCAGCACAGAGAGGTATTAGTGGTGANCTTTCTTTGACATTTCGAATTTCAAAAGATGGNAATTTGATTGGAGTNNNATTAGTAGACCAATCAGGTTTTGAAATTCTTGATTTNGCAGCTTTAAAGGCTGTTAAAGAGGCGGCGCCTTTTTATCCTTTTCCTAAAAATATTAAGCGGGAAAAAATAACAATTCTTGCAAACTTTATTTATTCCCCTCCACTCGAATCAGTTCCTCGCTAATTAAGAAAATAAGGTCGAAATGTTTTCTGANTTTTAAAAAATAAGNNCAAGCAATTGAAATTTTATTTTAGGAAAAANNNTTTTACTTCTTTGATTTCTGTNACNACCGGACATGTTGGTAACGAAGNNATAAATTGTTTTCCATAACCTCTTCGACTTATTCTGGAATCTAAAATAGAAACAACACCAATATCTGTTTTNTTTCTAATNAGTCTTCCAAATCCTTGTTTTAACTGGATGATGGCGCGAGGGATTTGATAGTGTGAGAAGGGATCNATTTGTTNCCGTTTNAGTTCTTCGATGCGTGCTTCTGTTAGAGGTTCNTTTGGGACATCNAANGGNANTTTGGTGATGATNACACTTTGTAATGATTCACCGGGTATATCTACTCCCTGCCAAAAGGAATTTGTACCAAAAATTACAGAGGGTTTTTCTTTAAACTTTTCAATCATTAAATTCGTAGGCAAGTCGCCTTGCCGAATTAAAGGGAATGGGAGTCTCCCATCATCTAGATTTTCAAAAACCTTATTAAGTAGTGCATAACTAGTGAAAAGAATAAATGTGTTTCCATTAGAAGCTAAAATAAGTTCCCGACAACGATTTGAAAGTTCTTCAATATAATGTGTGGTTTCGCTTCCTGGTTCAGGGAGGTCTTTTGGGGTATAAAGTAAAGCTTGATTAATATAATCAAAGGGTGAATCAAGCAATATTTCTTCATCAGGTTTATATCCCAAGCGCTCTTTAATAAATTCAAATCTTTTGTGGGTAGTTAATGTGGCTGAGGTTAAAACTATACGATCTAGCTTATCAAAAACTTGGGTGTGAAGTTCTTCTGCAACATGAATTGGCACACCGCGTAAAACAACTCTTAAGAATTGCGTTCGCTTTAAAATTTCAATCCAGTAAACATACCCGCTTAAATTTTGATTAAGTATTGCTGAAATGGTGTTGTTAAATTCAAAACATTTTTCAGCTGCTGCTGCAACATCGATTCTATCTTCTTCCGACTGCAGATTTACTTCTAAGGATTTTAGCCCTACTCGAAGAGCTTCCAAGGGCATAAAAATTTTATTGTCTATGGTAGGAGGTTTGTAAAAACGAAAAATATTATTTTCTTTTCCGTATTCTTCTATAAAATTAGAAAAAAATGCTTCCACAGATTGGCGAACGGTAATCGCCAACTTTCTTATATGTGGGACGAGAGCATGATCTATCCTTGTTAATAGTCCTTTTTTGGTCCGCGGATTATGCAGTCGATCCAAAAGATAAAAAATTTTAGAATTTGAAATTTCAAGTCCTAGAAATTGAGTAGCAGCTTCCTCCAAGTTTTGCGCTTCATCAAATACTACTGCGTCAAACTGCGGTAATACTGCTCCTGAGTTAGCAACATTTGCAAAGAACAGGTGATGATTAACTATTAATAAGTGGGCGCCAAACCATTTTTTTCGTTCTTTAAAGTAAAAGCATGAAGAATGAGTTTCGCAATTTTTCCCAAGGCAAAGATCTCTTTGTCTTCCTACTTCTTCCCAAACCTGTGGCATGACTTCAAAAGGTAGGTCATTCCTGTATCCTGTTTCTGTTTCACTTACCCAGTTAAATATTGCATCCCATTGCTCCTCTTCCTCTGTTTTATTAAATAGCCCTGNTTGGGTAGAACGTTTTAGCCTGCGTAATGAAAGATAGTTTTCATTNCCCATACAAAGGGCGTAACGAAAAGGAATANCGAGTTTTTCCTGAANAAANGGAATATCGTATTTAAGAATCTGTTGTTGTANGGTTTTGGTNTAAGTAGAAATTACTACTTTCTTATTGTTTGCTATTGCCCAAAGTGTAGCGGGAATTAAGTATGCCAGACTTTTCCCAGTACCTGTTCCGGCTTCAACAATAAGATGTTGGGCTTTGTTAAAAGNTTCCTNAACAGCTTNTGCCATTTCTATTTGCTGAGGACGATANTCAAATCCATCCAATTTTTGAGANAGTGTTCCGTNGAAGCCTAGTATTTTTTCTACATTTTCTTTGATCATTATAAGGCATGGTAAAGTGGTAATCTAAAAAGAGCAAAATTTATTTTAATCTCTCAACAATTCTTGATGGTTGAAATAAAAATATGGATTACTTATAGTGGGGTTTAGAAAAATAAACTGGAGGTCGAATGAAACAGATTTCTTTGTGCGCCATTTTAATTTTACTAGTTTCACATGGAGCTTGGGCCGAGGGTGATGGCAACAAGCAGAGGAAAATACTTCGCACATCACAAATGGTATTGAAAGAGATTCAGAAATCCCCCGACCAAAATATTCCTATGAATCTGATTTCCAAGGCTAAGGCCATAATTATCTTCCCAACTATGTTTAAGGGAGGTTTTTTTTTGGGGGCTCGCTATGGGAAAGGGATTGCATCTGTCCGTTCCTCAGAAATGGGGAAATGGGGTCCACCTGCTTTTCTTTATACAACGGGTGCAAGTTTGGGTTTTCAAATTGGAGCCGAAGCAGTTGATCTGATTCTCCTTGTAATGTCCCAGAGGGGTATTGAAGGGCTATTGAGTGAAAAGTTTACACTGGGAGGTGATATAGCTATTTCAGCTGGACCTGTAGGAAGACACGCTGAGGCTTCTGCGGATATTTTTATGCAGGGAGAAATTTATTCCTATTCCAGAAGTAAAGGAATTTTTAGCGGGATTTCTTTAAAAGGAACTGTTATTGCTTCAGACTCAGATGCCAATCTTGCATATTACGGTCATCCATATACTGCAAAGGAAATCCTATTAACAGGTCAGGTTAGAAAAGTTCCTGAATCAGGAAAGCAATTTATGAAAATATTTAATAAACTCGCTCCTCCTAGTTTTTCCAAGAGAAAGTAAATGAGTATAGTTTTATAAATATTTTATTCGTTTTCTTAATGGAGGAAAGTTAGCGACTTATTTGTGAGGTTATACCAATTCAGCGAATTTGTGTTCGTATTTTAGAGCTCAGGGTATCCAGTGAAATAATAACAACGGCAATGGCGAAAAGTGCTGTTCCGGCCTCGTTGTATTTCAAAAGATTTATCCATTGTTGTAAAAGAAAACCAATTCCCCCCCCGCCAACAAAACCAATAATCGTAGACATTCTTACATTTATATCCCAACGATAAAAACTCAATGCTAAAAATGGCAGAATAACCTGAGGCAAAACTCCAAAGATTACAACTTGAAGGGGTTTTGCTCCTACTGCGGTAATTGCTTCAACAGGACCTTTGTTAATGCTCTCAATTTGTTCAGAGAAGAGCTTGCCTAAAGTGGCAATAGAGTGAACTCCTAGGGCTAGAACTCCTGCAAAGGGACCGATCCCAACCCAAACTACAAATAGAATAGCCAATATTAAGGGTTCTATAGAACGTAATAAGTTTAGAATAGTTCGGACAACATAGTAGATAAAGGTTCCTGTAAAGTTTCCTGTCATTAAATTCCGTGAGGCTAAAAGGCTTAAAGGAACTGCTATTAATACTGCGAAAGATGTGGCCATCAAAGCTAGAAATAGGGTCTCTATAATTTTTTCAAAGGTCAGGCGTAAAGTTTCACTTGCCTGTAAAGAGCCTTCTTCCCAGATTATAACTGCTCTCACGATTTGTCGGTTTCCTCTTGCACTCGGTGGGACGGTAATATTTTTTCTAAATTTACCTCTAGAATCTGTTTTAAATTTCCCTAGCGGGAATTCCTGTTCTATCTCATTGACCCAAAATAATTTTCCTTCAGAATATGATTTTAAATCAATTCCTTCTATTGTCAGGTGGTCCCCAACTTTTCCTGATTTTGATGATAAGATTAGGTTGGTCTCTTGTACACGATTAACGGATGAGGCTTGCCGAGATAAGCTTTCTTCAAGAAAGAATTCGATTTCTTTTATTTGCGTTTTCTTTTGTCGTGAAAACAGGTCCGGTTGGAGGAGTTCTTTNGCAAGGGGTTTTACTAAATGAAAGTCGCGAATAAGGTTGCTTAAATTAATTTCTGTGATTTGCCAACCATAGCTGTAAACACTCAAAACGGCTAGAATGATGAATANAAATTTTGTTTTAGNATAAATAGGCAAGGTNATTTTNTGCGAAAATTGAGTNGTCTGTAGAAAAAGTCNAATTGNTTTTGATTAGAACGCTTTGATTTCGATCCGTCACCTAAAATTATTAGACGTTAATCAAGCGCGAATTCTTCTTTCCAATTGCTATCTCCTTCAAGTTGCTTTTGATCTTTTTTATTAATGATAAAGTTTTCTAGCACCAGAGTATCCATTTCCGTACGCATAAAACAACGATAGGCTTGTTCAGGTGTGCATACAATTGGTTCTCCTCTTACATTAAAGGAGGTGTTAATTAGGACGGCGCATTGAGTTTCTTTTTCAAATTCTTTGATCAAGTCGTAATATCGCTTGTTAGTATTTTTGTGTACCGTTTGGATTCGAGCCGAATAATCAACATGTGTAATAGCAGGAATTTTTGATCTGGGAATATTTAGCAAGTCAATTCCAAAAAGTTTTTTCTGCTCTTTAGTTATAGATAATCTTTTATCTTTTCGGACTTCTGCTACCATTAACATGTAAGGACTTTCTGTATTCATTTCAAACCACTCATTAACTTTTTCTGCTAACACAGAAGGCGCGAAAGGGCGAAATGATTCGCGGAATTTAATTTTTAGGTTCATAGTCGATTGCATTTTTGGGTTTCGTGGATCGCCGATGATACTTCTTGCCCCAAGTGCCCTAGGACCGAACTCCATTGGTCCTTGAAACCACCCGACTACCTTTCCTTTTTGCAAATCTGAGGAGACCACTTTAGCCAATAGGGTTTCGTTTAATTGTCGATACGGAATTTTTTTGCTATCAAGAAATATTTTAATTTCATTTTCTTTATAGTGAGGTCCTAAATAAGAACCTTTCATGGCATCTTCGCCATTAGTTAACCGTTTTTCATCTAGCACCTGGTACCAAATGCAAAGAGCCACGCCCAAAGCACCGCCTGCATCTCCCGCGGCTGGTTGCACCCAAATGTTGTTAAAAATTTTTTCTTTTAAAATTTTGCCATTACCAACACAGTTTAAGGCAACCCCTCCTGCTAGACAGAGATTTTCCTTGTTGGTTAATTTTCGAATGTATCGAGCCATGCTCAACATTATTTCTTCGGTCACTTCTTGCAAAGAAGCAGCAATATTCATTTCTTTTTGGGTCAATTGCGATTCTGGTTTTCGGCGTGGATGTTCGAATATAGAAGAGAACTTAACATTAGTCATGGCCATTCCCCCCAGATAGTCGAAATAATCCATGTTCATTTGAAAAGATCCATCCTCTTTCAAATCGATTAAATGTTCGCGAATCAGATCTGAATATATTGGTTTTCCATAAGGGGCTAAGCCCATAACTTTATATTCGCCGCTATTAACTTTAAATCCTAGATANTAAGTAAAAGCAGAATANAATAAGCCGAGNGAATGCGGGAAATGGAGCTCTTGAAGNAGGTTGATTTTATTATCTTTCCCTGTTGCGATGCTGCTAGTTGCCCATTCCCCGACTCCATCCATAGTGAGAACGGCGGCTTCTTGAAAAGGTGATGGAAAAAAAGCACTAGCTGCATGTGACTCGTGATGTTGTGCAAATAAGACAACCCCATTGTAGCCCAATTTTTTTCTGATATTTTTTCGGGTCCACAATTTGTCTTTTANCCAAATTGGCATAGCTTCTAGGTATTGCTTTATGCCCTTGGGNGCTATNCCTAAATAAGTTTCAAGAATCCTTTCGAATTTAATTAAAGGNTTGTCGTAAAAACCNACGTAATCTAAATCAGAGANCTTAATATTTCCTTTTTGTAANCAAAACGCAATGGCATTTTGTGGGAATGAAGCATCATGTTTTTTTCGTGTGAATCTTTCTTCCTGAGCGGCCGCAATAATCTCACCATTTTGGACCAAGCAAGCCGCTGAATCATGATAAAAAGCAGAAATGCCAAGAATATTCATAAATGGGTGTTAGAATTATTTGGTTGAAGTTGTTGATACAAGCAACCATAGGCCAGCAAGTAAGACAAGTGCATTTAATTTTACAGATAAAGAGTGTAATGATTTGAATCGGGCTTCAAGAATTGGTTTTTCCTTCTCCAGCACATCTTTTTTATCTTCTCCTTGACCTTTTTGGCTTTTGGGTTTATCACCAAGCCTGCAAACCCAGACGCAAAAATCATGTTGCTCCAAGCGTACCATTTTAATTGCCCCGCCCCAGCCTTGGATACCAAAAAGCTAAATAGGATTAAGGCGCCACAAATATAGCCTAATTTATAATATAGCGGAAAAATTTCTCCAACTACCTCTCCTGCTTTTTTACGATCCAAAGTTTTAAATATAATTGGCGCGACAATAAAGGAAAAGAATATGATGCTGCCAATCCAGCAAACGAGGCTTAGTAAATAGATGAAATTGCAAACCATAGAAAAGAAATTTATCTGTTTTTTTAACAGAATCTTTGTTTATTGCCTGGCGCTATTACTTATTTCTGAAACAATTTTTTGAGCAGCTTCGTCAGGATTATTTGCATCGCGGATAGGTCGACCCACAACAATCAAATCAGCTCCCGCTTGAATTGCTTTCCTTGGTGTAGTAATTCGACTCTGATCATCTGCAGATATTTTGCTCCATTCAGGGCGAATCCCCGGGACAATGACTTTAAAATCATCTCCACATTTTTGTTTTACCTTGGCAATTTCTTCTCCCGAACAAATGATCCCGGCGCAACCAGATTGTTGAGCCTTCAATGCTCTATCCAAGACAAGATCACTTAATTTCGTTGTTTGCTCAAAGCCCAATTTGCATAACTGCGATTGATGTAAGCTGGTTAGAAATGTAACAGCTAATACTTCGAGACTGGAGTCTTTGACTTCTTTAGAAGTTTCTAGTATTGCTTCTCCTTCGGTAGAATGTATAGTGATATATTTTGCGCCTAATTTTTCTGCCGACTTTAATGCGCCCCGAACCGTTGCGGGAATATCATGGAGTTTTAAATCTAGAAAAATATCTGCTGGTGAATAATCTTTTATTAATTTTAAGATTTCTGGGCCTTCTTTGACAAATAACTCAAGCCCTACCTTAAAGCAACCGACACGATTTTGTAGTAACTTTACTAGACGTTGAGCTTCGTTTTTATCTTGTACATCTAGAGCGAAAATCAACCGGTCTTTGGAATCTAGAGAAATGGCCAAACGATTTTAGAAATTTGGATTATTAATAAAAAGCCTAACTAGTATATCAGCCCTATTAAGAATGACGAAAAATGTTTTCTGGATAGCGTGTCATAATTGACTTGTCTTTAATCACAGGATTAAGAAATTGCTGTCCGGTCAATTCTTGATAAATCATTAGGGGGATATTTCCTCCAGCTGCAATGGTATGTATTGAACCGCTTCCAAAACGTAGGTTTAAATCGGTAAAGAAAAACTGCCCATTTTTATCTTGGATTCCTTGGATATTACAAGGGCCAGTCAATCCCAATTTCCGGCTCAACTTTTTTACAGAAACTATAATGGAACTATTCATTTCGATTCGACTTGTCATAACCTCGCCGCCACGGACCGACAATCTCTCCCTTGGGACGATTAGTTTAGGAACACCATTAATATCTGCAAACAGATCAATGCTGAATTCTTTGCCTATTATAAATTCCTGAAAAATATGTTGTGAATATCTGCCCATGCAATAGTCTAGATCTTGTTGGTTTTCTATAACAATTTGGTTTTTTCCTCCTTCCCCTTTCCTTTCCTTTGCAATGAGTGGAAAAATATCTGGGGGGTCAGATTCTGCTAATAAAAATGTTTTCGGGCTGTTAAAACCTTCTTGTTTCATAAACTTCCATAAATTCCATTTGTCATGGCAGATTTTTATCGTGTGACTTTCTTGAATAAAGAGGCGCCAATTTTTGCTAGTCAATACTTCACGGTATTTGTCCAAAAAATCTATGGCATTGTTAGTCAGTGGGATGATTGCGTCAACGTCCTGTGTTTTGCAAATTGTGTGAAACGATTGTAGACAACTGCTATCAGAAAATAAAGGAAGGCAATGTGATTCATCTGCAATGCTTAAAGCGGGTGCTAGCATATCGCTGTCTGTTGCAATAAATTGTAAAGGAAATTTCGAATGCGTCTTTACATCTTGAAATGCCTTAAGAAGAGAGACTCTCCAATTTACAGCAAGAAATAAAATTTTTAATATTTTCAATTAATTGCCCAGGGTTATTTAAGATAAAAAAGTTAGTAGATGGTTTAATGCCAAATCTTTTGCAAAATTTTGGCGGAAGCCCCCCAAATTTTATGATGCTTAAACAAGTATGTAACAGAATTCTTTTTGGAATTAGAACCTTCATTTCTTTGTTGAGTAGAGATGAGTGGAGTAATAGGAATTTCTAATATTTCATCCACTTCGTCTTCTTGTAATTCAAATTCTTTAAGCTCTGATAATACAGCAACGAAAGGTATA
>PBKP01000023.1 GCA_002721515.1 Nitrospina sp. | reverse complement strand
TGAAACCTCCACCAAGCGGATTAGGTCTTGTTCTATAGGTTCCACTTGGTCCACGAGTTGTGAAACCTCCACCAAGCGGATTAGGTCTTATTCTATAGGTTCCACTTGGTCCACGAGTTGTGAAACCTCCACCAAGCGGATTAGGTCTTGTCCTCCAAGTCTGAGCATCAGCATCGTTAAGAGAAAATTCGGTCAAACTAAAGATAAACCCAAAAGTGAATAAACAAAACAACCCCATAAGTGTCTTTTTCATTTTACACCTCCATATTTTAGATAAGATGAAAAATAATTCCGTCTTTTTTAAAACTTCTGCTTAAATTCATGCTGATTACCTCATTAACTCGTTTTTCAAACTTCATTTATATGTCAGCAATTTCTAAGCCAAAATTACCATTAGATTTTGGTAAAATCGTAAAACTTTATAATTAAAAGGTTTATTGGTCAGAAAAATTAATTTATTGTTTAAATATAATTTCTAACAGGAAAAGTTTTGCAATAAATAAACACAAGTGTATAAAAATTTATAAGTTAATAGGTTGGTTAATGAGTATTCAACTTGCCTAGGAGAAAACCTAGAAACTCATAGTAGGGAGATAGAGGTTGGTGATTATTCTGGCGGTTCCAATTGAATGGGAATGAATAACAAATGCAAATGCTCTCAGAACTCAGTTGTCAAAAATGTGGGCATACGGAGATTGAAAAGATGCCAACAAACTATTGCCAATGGTTCTATGAATGCAGAAAGTGCTCGTCACTTATGAAAAAAAGAAGGTGATTGTTGTATTTTCTGTTCATATGGAACGGTAAAATGCCCACCAAAACAGAGTGGAGAATGTTGCAGTTAAGAAGAGATAAACAACTCCTCAGTCAATAGTACAATCGAGTTTCGTAAATGTTTCGTAAAAAAATTAAAGTGTTGATTTACAAAGACTTACAGACACAAAACCATCGAATGGGAATAAAATAAATCCTTTAGTAGTTCCCAAAAAAAACTATTGTTCTTTTCCATCCACTGCGAGTAAGAATGTGAGTGGTTTGGTTTTAATTTGATTAGTTATGAGAGGTTTTTTTATATTTTTTTTTTAAATCATCAAAGTTGTTTTTGGTAATCTTAAGATCTAACAACAATTTTCTTATATTTTCCCCTATTTGATTTGATCTTTTTTCTAAAAGACCATCAAAAATAATATTCCCAGTCAGAATATTACCCTTAACCATCCAATCCACCCAAACGGCCAGAGGTCTATTACCATCCCACTTATCTTCGTAGACCCTATAATTAATTGCTTTGCACGCAAAAAAGAGTTCCTCTTCTTTTTCTTTTACAAAATCTTGTATAGGTTTTAAACATTCCACACAATCCTGTATTTCTCTACTTTTCACAGCAGCAACTTCTAGCATAAAGTCAGCAACCCCAGAATTTTCTATTTTAGATCCATTAACATATGCATTTTTCTTATCATCTGGTCTTTTTCTCCCACTATATATGTCTAACTTTTGATCCCCGGTTAAATGAACTTTACCAGACTTCTTCCCACTTTTTTTATTTAGAAATTCATATTTCCATCCAATTTTAATCGTTGGTTGCCTCGCACGACCAGCACAGGAAAAATTAATTAGTTCGTCTTTATGAAATTCATCTTTTATTGGAGTTATTGATTTTTTTATGATTGATGAATAGTCTGGTCCAAATATTTCTATTGCTCTCTCTGAGGAAATTTTATTTTCCATGAATTCAAAATTATCCTGCTTAATTGAAACTTTAAATTCCTTAGTACCATTATCGTGCTTGGTTTTTATATATAAGTCTGTTTTGCATTCTCCGGATTGGGGTCTTGGTTTCCCAGACTCTAAAATTCGATGGCATTTATCACCATACAAAAATGTACTGTCTTTTTTGAACACTTCAAGTAAATCTTTTTCTGTGCAGGAATAGTCTTTCATAATTTCAATATTTGGTATAAATCATTTATAGTGGATGTTAGCATTCTTTTCTTATTGTTAAAATTATTTAAAAATATTTATGAAAATCGCTTCTTTCTTCTCCGGTGCAGGTGGGTTAGACCTTGGATTTAAAAAGGCAGGATTTAATATTGTCTATGCGAATGAATATGACAAAACGATATGGGAAACATTTGAAAAAAACTTCCCCAAAGTAAAATTAGACAAAAGAAGTATTACAAAAATTGACCCGATTGAAATTCCAAGTGATATTGATGGAATAATTGGTGGTCCACCATGTCAGAGTTGGAGTGCTGCCGGATCAATGCGTGGAATTAATGATTCAAGAGGAAAACTTTTCTTTAATTTTATTAAAATTTTATCTTTTGTTAAACCCAAATTTTTTCTTTGTGAAAATGTTCCAGGCATGCTTGCTTCTCGTAATCAAAAAGCGCTAAGCAACATTATTGCAATGTTCAAAAAAAGTGGTTACGAAGTAAAGTATTATCTTCTTAATGCTTCTGATTATGGTGTTCCACAAGACCGAAAAAGAGTTATTTTTGTTGGATACCGTAATGACCTAAATTTAATTTTCACCCCACCAAAACCGGTTACACTTTTTGACAATCAGAAAAAAAATTTAAGAGATGCTATAGGTTATCTTGAAAATAATGCGAAACCAGCAAAAACCAAAAATTATACAAATGGCGATGATTGTGAAGTTAATAATCATGAATATATGATTGGTGGTTTTTCATCAATTTATTTATCAAGAAACAGAGTAAGAAGTTGGGACGAACAATCATTTACGATTCAAGCAGGTGGACGCCATGCACCAATTCATCCGCAATCACCAAAAATGCTTAAAGTAGGAAAAGATAAGATGAAATTTAATGGCAAGGAACAATTGCATAGAAGATTGTCTGTTCGTGAATGTGCAGAAATCCAGACATTTCCTCTTAAATTTAAGTTCTATTACAATTCCTTGGCAGATGGATACAAGATGATAGGTAATGCCGTTCCTGTAAACTTTGCCTATTACTTAGCAAAACAAATAAAAAAAGATTTATCGAAATTTAAATAACTATTTAAATTAATTGAATGCGAATAGTTTTTTACTTTCTAAATTCAAAACTAAATTTTAATTAGTTCTAAGGGAATGGCGGAAGCTGTTTTAAATTCTTTAATCGCCACTTTCAAGTTTGTTTAAACTACTAGTGTTGCCTTGAAAATGCTCCTTAATTTTATTTAAAAGCAAATCGAGTTTTTCTTTGGCTTTGGCATGCCCTTGTTCTGCCGCAAGACGGTACCACCTAATTGCTTCGTTATAATCTTGCGGAACTCCCTGCCCGTTCTCAAACCTTACCCCTAAACCAAAATGAACTTGCGCTTCCGTCTTTTTAGTTAATTGTAAATTTTGTTGCGCTCCAATATCTGAATCGTTAGATATTATTATTTCCTTAGCATATTCATCTGGGGTTTTATTTATTTCTAATCCTAATGAAGGGATTGCTTTTGGAAAGTTTTTAATTTCTTGCGAGTTTTTTTCTTTTAAACTTTTTAATGACTTAGAACCATTTGCAGCCTGATTTAGCTTTTCTTTATTATGATTTAACAATAAGTTTAGTTTTTCTTTGGCCTTAGCAAGACCTTGATCTGAGGCAAGTTGGTACCAATATGCTGCTTTTTTAAAATCTTTCGGCACACCCTTTCCCATTTCATACATCCACCCTAAATTGGTTTGGGCTTTTCCATTTCCTTGATCGGCTGCAAGACTCAACCATTTAAAAGCCTTACTATAATCTTTCTCTATTCCCTTCCCTTTTCCATAAATAAGCCCAAGATTGTATTGAGCTTTATCATGACCTTTTTCCGCCGCAAATTGAAACCACTTCTTTGCTTTTTTTATATTTTTATCTACTCCTTTTCCCTTATCATACATCACCCCTAAATTGTATTGAGCTTTAGAAAAACCTTTTTTTGCTAATGGGAGCATTAACTTTAACGAAGTTTTATAATCTCCTACGTTATAAGCATCAATAGCCTGCTGATATTCAATAACTGATGCCGCCGAAAAATTGCCAAGCAGCAAAAACCAAAGACTCAATAGAATAAATAGTAATTTTTTATTATTCACTTTTATAAGCCCAAAGATGCAGGTGTAGTTATTCCAAGCTATTTTTCATAAAGAATCTAGTGTGTTTTATAATCGCTTAAAATATTTTTTTGAAACTAGATAATACTTGCTAAAAGTTTATGGGCTAGAGATGACAACCATCGGCTTAATTGGTCACTATTAAACTCGGTAAGACTAGCGGGGGCTGGCTGCAATGTTGCCTCCATCAATGGTAAGAATGCTACCAGTCGTTTTTTCTGCAAGGGCTAAATTGAGAAAACCCCGCGCCACATCGGTATCATATACCTCCTGCTGCAATAAATTGGATTTGAAATATTCATCCGCCGAAAGTCCTCGGGCCGAAGCGCGCTCAGCTACAACCTCTTTTGAAAAAAGAGAAGTGCGTATACGATCGGCATTGATCGCATTGGCACGTATGCCATATTCNCCATAGTCTAANGCATATTGTTTTGTTAATGCTACCATAGCAGCTTTTGGAAGGGCATAAGGNCCAAAGTTTTTTCCGGGATTGAANGCTGCCTTGGATGCATTAAANAGTAAAACACCTCCTGTTTTCTGGNNTTGGAAAATACGGACCGCTTCAGAAGCTAGAACNTGATGCGCAAAAAAATTCAATTCAAAGCTCTGGCGNAATATTTTCATATCTACTTTNCCTATTTCACCTTGTACTGCATTTCCTGCATTGGATATCAAAAAATCCACCCCGCCATAATGCNCAATCACTNTNGCAAANGATTGTCGCACTTCTGCTTCATCAATTATATTTAAAACCTGCACAGCCACACCCACTTTGAATGTTTTTCGAATCGTATCCTCAGCTTTTTTGAGCTTATCTTCAGATAAATCCACCAAGAAAAGATTTGCGCCATTTTCAGCAAATAGTTTAGCTGTGGCCAGCCCAATACCCGAAGCCGCACCCGTAATATAAGCAACTTTGCCTTGCATTAGAGGCGCTTTACTTTTTCCGAGTTTAGCCTGTTCAAGAGACCAGTATTCCATATCAAACAAATCATTTGATTTTAGAGGAACGTAATCTCCTATCGAAAATGATTTATGGATTATATCTATTGTGTGTTGATAGATATCTGCAGATATTTTTGTTTCTTTAAGATTTTGACCTATTGTTACAAGACCTAACCCTGCGACTAAAATTACTCGAGGCAAAGGGTCCAACTCAGTTTTATCATCACCCTTAGCAGCAATATTAGTTTTAAAATAATTATGATAATTTTCAGAATAGCCCTCTAAAGCAGATGCAACTTCATCCCGCAATAATTCGACATCTTGCCACTGCTTGAAATTTAATAAGAGTGGTTTTTGTTTTGTGCGGATAACATGGTCTGGTGTTGCAGTACCCACCTGCGACCAAATCAAACACTCTTCACTAGAAGCAAATGCCTTGGCCTTTTCATTTTTTCTATGATGTACTACCCAAGATTTGCCTGTTTCCTGGTTGTATAAACCACGTAAAACTGGAGCTAATGCATTCAACAAGTTTTTTTCACTAGCATTGGTAGCGGGCCCATTTATTTGGGTAAATGCTTTTGGTTTTTTCTTAGCAATATATTCTTCGGCTTTTGTTACCACTGCAATATGGCGATCATAACTTTCTTTGGCACTCGATCCAAAAGTGAACAAGCCATGGTTAATAAGCATCAAACCCTCAACTGCCTTGTCTTTTTCGTATACCTCTGCAGAAAGTTTTGCTAACGCAAAACCTGGCATTATGTAGGGCACAACACCAATGGTTTTCCCATAGATTTCCCTGCATATTTCCTCCGCATTCGGTTGATTTGCAATTACCAAACTTGCATCGGCATGAGAATGATCAATAAATTTATGTGGTAAAAATGCATGTAATAAGGTTTCTACAGAAGGATTAGGAGAAGATGCATCTAAGAGGTGTGTCCGCTGTTCGTTAATCATATCCTCATCGCTTAAAGACCCTAACTCTCTCAGTTTAATTAGGTGATCCAACAAAACACCAGGGAGACCCGGAGGTTCCAATGTATCTAGGTCCCATCCGCTCCCCTTAACATAAAGAACATCTACCTCCTCATTAACTTTGTTTCGCGTCTTTGATTTTACTGAGGTATTGCCACCGCCATGAAGTACTAGTGCAGTATCTGCCCCAATTAGACGCGACGTATAAACACGTAAAGCTATATCTTCATGAACATTACTGTATTTTTTAATCGCCTCTTGAGCAGATGCATCGTCCCATCTGTTTTCCATAATTATTCCTTAATTCAATTACTTTGAGAATATGTTTGGATCAACGCCTACAAATAGTCACTATGTTTAAAAATTATCGTCGGAGTTAAAAACTTGGAAAAAGAATCCCGGGAAGAAAAATATTTTATTGCCCCATAACTCCTTGTTTAACATAAATTTTTGGGATGGTCAAAAATTGGTCTTTGTATTTTTTAAAATTCCTGATACAAAGCCAACTGAATTAAAACTATTTCTGTGTTAAAGTTCGCAAAATGCTTGCCCAAATACATGTAACATTTAAGGAAGGTGTTCTTGATCCGCAAGGAAAAACAGTCCACCACGCACTGAATGATCTGGGCTATGATGAGGTGTTGGATGTTAGTATTGGGAAGTATCTGGAAGTCAAGCTTGATTCTGTTTCTAAGGAGGAAGCCGAAATACGGGTACGGGAAATGTGTGAGCGGCTTCTGGCAAATACGGTTATTGAATCCTTCCATTTTAAACTGGTCTCCACTGAATAATATCTACTAATCGAATCGGTCAAACATGAAGTGTGGCATAGTTGTTTTTCCTGGATCAAATTGCGATCACGATTGCTACCACGTTTTTAATAAGGTTTTGGGGCAAGACACTCATTGGTTGTGGCATAAAGATAATGTCAATCTGAATTCCTTTGATTTAGTTGTGTTGCCTGGTGGCTTTTCTTATGGAGATTATCTTCGCGCAGGAGCCATATCCCGCTTTTCTAATATCATAAACTCTGTGATGCTTTTTTCAGAAAGAGGGGGAAAAGTACTTGGNATTTGCAATGGATTCCAAATTTTACTAGAATCCGGCCTCTTGCCGGGTGCCTTGATACAAAACCATACGAGAAAATTTATTTGTAAAAATGTATTTGTCCGAGTGGAAACCACAAACACCTCTTTCACCCAAAAATGTAAAGACCAATCAGTACTTCAAATCCCTATTGCTCACCACCAAGGCAGCTATTATATTGATCCAAACTCCTTGCATGATATGGAAGAAAATGAACAAGTCCTTTTTCGCTATTGTGATGCAAAAGGCAATATCACTGAAGAAAGCAACCCTAATGGTTCTGTCAGCTCAGTTGCAGGGCTTTGTAATAAAAAGAAAAATGTGATGGGCATGATGCCACACCCGGAGCGCTGTTCGGATCCATTGTTAGGAAATATAGACGGGCTAGATATTTTTCAATCCCTACTCTCTTAAAGCTGAATATAGAAATGCATAACGAACCTGAAGTCTCTTTAAAGCTTGTCAAAGACCACGGATTAACGACAAACGAATATAAACGAATTCTCGATTTAATTGGTCGAACTCCAAATTTTACCGAATTGGGTATTTTTTCTGTAATGTGGAGTGAACATTGCAGTTACAAGAGTTCACGACCATTTCTAAGAAAATTACCTACCGAAAGCCCTCGAGTTATTCAAGGCCCTGGAGAAAATGCTGGAGTAATTGATATAGGCGAAGGTTTTGCAGTGGTATTTAAAATTGAAAGCCATAACCATCCTTCTTTCATCGAGCCACATCAGGGTGCAGCGACTGGTGTGGGTGGAATCATGCGCGATGTTTTTACTATGGGTGCCCGACCCATTGCATTAATGGACTCATTACGCTTCGGAGAACTAAATGATTCNCGCACACGATTTTTATTAAACGGAGTNGTCNATGGCATTTCCAGTTATGGAAATTGTACCGGNGTTCCAACGGTAGGAGGAGAAGTTTATTTTGATTCTTGTTACAACGGCAATATTCTCGTCAATGCCTTTTGTTTAGGGTTAGCTAAATCAGACAGAATTTTTCTGGCTAAGGCAGGCGTTATCGGCAACCTTATATTATATGTCGGCTCAAAAACAGGTCGTGATGGTATCCATGGTGCAAGCCTGCTTGCTTCTTCCGAATTTGATGAAACCACAGAAGATAAAAGACCCACAGTACAAGTAGGCGATCCTTTTACTGAAAAACTATTAATCGAAGCTTGCCTCGAAATAATGGGGTTTGACTGGGTTGTCGGTGTGCAAGATATGGGTGCTGCTGGGCTTACCTCATCCTCATTCGAAATGGCTCACCGTTCGAAAGCAGGTGTTAGAATGGATTTGTCAAAAGTGCCGCTTAGAGAAACAGGTATGACACCCTATGAAATATTATTATCAGAATCACAAGAGAGAATGTTGTTTGTAATTAAACCAGGGCATGAAGAAAAAGCTATTTCTATTCTTGAAAAATGGGGGTTAGACGCGGCAGTCATTGGTGAAATTATTGAAGAACCTGAAGTCCATATCAACTTTGAAGGCAAGGAAGTGGTAAACCTTCCTACCTTTCCTGTGGTTGATGGAGCTTTAGATCTAAAAAGAGTTACGCAGCGCCCTGAATACCTAGAACAGCTAACACAAATAAATTTAGCAAAACTTCCGGAACCCGAAAGAGGTGACAAAGCGTTTAAAAAACTACTCGGCTCACCAAATATTGCTAGCAGAGAATGGGTTTATGAGCAGTATGATCACATGGTTCGCTTAAATACATTAGTTTTGCCAGGATCTGATGCCGCCGTATTACGTATCAAAGAAACACAAAAAGCTGTGGCTATTTCAGTCGATTGTAATAGCCGTTTTTGTTATCTTGACCCCTATGAAGGCGCAGCAATAGCTGTTGCCGAGTCTTGCCGTAATATAGTTTGCTCTGGCGCAACACCAATAGGTCTTACCAATTGCCTTAACTTTGGCAATCCTGAAAAACCAGAAATTATGTGGCAATTTGAGCAAGCAGTACAGGGCATGGGTGATGCGTGCCGTTATTTTGATATTCCAGTAGTCAGTGGAAACGTTAGCCTTTATAATGAAACCAAGGGGCAAGCTATTTTCCCAACTCCCACCGTTGCAGTGGTAGGTTTGATTGAGAATCAAAAAAAAACCATGACCCAAGGATTTAAAAAATCCGGGCATTGCATAGGACTCATTGGATTTACAATGGAAGAACTTGGAGGCAGCGAATATCTAAAGGTTTTATTTGATAAAAATGAAGGGAAACCTCCGGTTCTTGACCGAAAACAAGAAAAAAATGTACAAACACTCTGTTTGGAGCTCATAAAAAAAGGACTTATTCAATCTGCACACGACTGTTCTGAAGGAGGTTTATTAATAGCGGTCGCAGAATCNTGTTTTTCCTCTCCGGAAGAAAATTTAGGTGCAACACTTGAANTGAAATCNACTCTTCGAAGTGACGCTTTAATGTTTAGCGAGTCACAATCTCGNATTGTTATATCGTTNCCAGAAGAATTAAAAGACAAAATTGAAGACCTAGCTTCATCCCATTCGGTAGACTTTTCGTTAATAGGAANCACGGGAGGCTCTAAATTCANAGTCAATATAAACAATCAGGAATATATAAATCAGAACATTAAGACAATAAAAAAAATCTGGAAAACTTCTTTAGGATGCTATGCTGGACAAACTACATGAAGAATGTGGAGTAGTTGGGGTTTACGGTCACCCTGAAGCTGCCAATCTGGTTTACCTGGGACTCTATGCTTTGCAGCACCGTGGTCAGGAAAGTGCTGGTATTGTGGCAAGTACGCATTCAAAAATGCACTTAGAGTTAGGCATGGGTTTGGTTGCCGATATTTTCGACCCTGGGCGCCTTATGAAACTTCCGGGTCCTCTTGCAATTGGTCATAATCGCTATTCAACAGCGGGAAAAAGCGAGCTAGTTAACGCACAACCCTGTATGATCAATTACGCAGAAGGCTCTCTAGCACTAGCCCACAATGGGAACCTAGTCAATGCTCAAACGGTCCGCAAAGGTCTAGCAAATAAAGGCGCTATTTTTCAATCCACAAACGATAGTGAAGTTATAGTTCACTTGATGGCCCAAGCAAAAAGCGGAAGTTTTGTAGACCGTGCTGCTGAAGCCTTAAGCCAGGTAAGTGGCGCATATTCCCTAATACTCATGACAGAAAACGAATTGTTGGCAGCACGCGATCCGCGAGGCTTTAGACCTCTTTGCCTAGGCAAACTAGATGGCGCCTATATTATAGCCTCAGAAACCTGTGTTATGGACCTTATAGAAGCAGAATTCATTCGCGAGGTAGAACCGGGTGAGCTGATACTAATCAACGAAAATGGACTACAATCATTTTTTCCTTTTAAAAAAGAAGAAACTAAACATTGTGTNTTTGAGCATATCTATTTTGCACGACCTGATAGCTCTATATTTGGCGAACATGTTTATGTGGCTCGAAAAGAAATGGGAAAAGCAATGGCACAGGAAAGCCCAGCAGATGTCGATTTAATTGTTCCTGTTCCTGATTCCGGGGTTGTTTCCGCGATGGGGTTTGCAGAAGAAAGTAAAATCCCCTTTGAAATGGGATTAATTAGAAATCACTATGTGGGTCGAACCTTTATAGAACCCCAATCACAAATTCGACACTTTGGAGTCAAACTAAAACTTAATGCTGTGAAAAACCTTATTGAAGGNAAACGACTGGCTATCATCGATGACTCTATTGTCCGAGGAACAACAAGCCGTAAAATAGTGAAGATGCTTATAGAAGCAGGTGCCAAAGAGGTACACCTTAGAATTTCTTCCCCTCCAATATTGTATTCTTGTTTTTATGGAATCGACACACCTAACAAAGAGGAATTAATTGCACATACCCATAGCCTTGAGGAAACCAGGCAATATCTGGGTGCAAACTCGCTTAGTTACNTAAGTATTAATAAAATGTTGGAAGTACTGCAAAATGGTAAAAATAAATTCTGCTCAGCNTGTTTNGATGGAAATTACCCCGTACCCATAACCGACCANCTCGTATCCACGCAACAGTTAGATCTATTCAAGTAAAGTTAATTTTTAGCTAAGGCAAAAATACTGAATTAGCACCACCCTATTCCAATGTCGGTTTAACCAATTCAGTTTTAACAGGGGCTTCCTTTAAGATCTCTCCTAAAGCCTTCAGTTCTTTTTTATAATCATTTAAAGATTGATCGAGTTTGTTTTGTGATTCTAATACTTTTTTATAAAATCTTTGAATCTTTGCATAATCGTTTTTACTCAGGGTTAGGTTTCTTTTTTCTTTTATTTCAGATTCTGCGTTTTTAGATCCTCCTGATATGCCAGAAGGAATTCCTGAAAGCCCTGGAAAAATTTTATTTAAAGCCTCATCCAAGGTGCGCTCCATAGCAATATTGTCTTCGTAACCTACAATTACCCGTTTTAATTCTGGAATTTTTCCTGCATCCGCTTTCAAATATAAAGGTCTTACATATACAAGAGACTCTTCAATAGGTATAACAAGTAAGGTTCCTTGAATAACGCTTGAACCCCGTTGGTCCCATAATGATATCTGACGCGATATCTCAGCATCCTGATTAATACGGGCAACGATTTGACTTGGACCATAAACCAGTTTTTGCTTCGGGAATGTATAAACATCGAGCTTACCATAATTNTCACGGTCACTTCGAGCAACCATCCATGCAGATAAATTACTTTTTCCTCTAGGAGTGAAGGGAACCATAAGGATATATTCTTCCTTCTCTTCTCCAGGTAATTTCATAATCGTATAATAAGGTTGCATAACACGACCATCTATTTCAGGAATTTCCCATTGGTCTTCTTTATTATAAAAAACTTGTGGTCTTTTCATATGATATGTAGCATAAATAAAAGTTTGAATCGCAAACAAATCGGAAGGATAACGAATATGATCTCTNAGGGTTTTTGGCATCTCTNATAAATCTTTAAACAGATTAGGNAAAATATTCTGATATGTTTTGATAATTGGATCGGAGGAATCTGAAATATAAAANCTCATTGATCCATCATAAGCATCAATGGAAATTTTTACTGCGTTNCGAACATAGTTCCCAAAACGTGGTATCTGCTGCGAATAAGGGTATCTATCACTTACCGTATAAGCATCATAAAGCCAGATTAAACGTCCATTTGAAATAGTAAGATAGGGGTCATTGTCTAATCTAAGAAATGGAGCAACTTTTTGAACACGCTCCGTTATATTGCGGTACATCAAAACACGACTCTCGTTTTCAATGTCATCGGCGAATAAAATTTTCAAAGTTTTAAACCGCGCAGCGAGAACCATTTTCTTTACGAAAGAGCCTACTGGAAAGCCACCTTGACCCTCGTAATTTTTGTAAACATTTTTTTCACCTTCAGGATAGTCAAATTCTTTTGTTCCTGTGTTTACAAAAACATGATCATTGGCTAGCTCTCCAAAATATATCTCAGGCTGTTTTACCTTTAGATCAACATTTGATTGTGGTGGAATATCCTTAATAAATAAAACTGGCAAGCCCTCAGGGGTTATTTGATTAACAGGACTCAAGGAAACACCATAGCCATGCGTAAAAGTCAGATGTTCGTTAATCCAAGTGCGATTCGGCAAGTTAGAAGATAATAATTCTCTCGGCGATAACAAAGTCTGGCGATACTTTCCATTGATTTTATAACGGTCATTATCAACGGACTGAAATTGGTAATAAGTGCGTATTTCTTGTATCTGCCCCAGCGTATCTAGTANCGGNTCCTGATCCCATAACCTAATATTTTCTATGGTGGCATCGTTTTTACGAATACTTTCAGCCGATAATGATTCAGAACCCGAAAGACCATGGGTCTCTGTTANGCNAAGTCCGTAACCACTTAAAGTCCCAACAATTGTGCGCTCTATATAAGGAGCTTCTTTTATAAGTTCATTGGGAGCAACTACAAATTTTTGTAATATTTTCGGGTAAATATTACCCAGAAAAAACANAACGNCCAAGGCAATCCCNGATAAGACTATTTTTTTCATTCCTGNTCTAATAAGACCGAAAAAGGAAAATGCAGCGCCCANCAAAGATACNACTACTAAAATATACAAGATAGGAATCGANCCATAGTCATCGGAAAATCCAATTCCGGCGACTAGANTATTGCCTTTTGTAAGTAGCTCATATCGTTGAAAATAAAACTCGCATGCAAAAAGAAGAAAAAANCAACCTGCCAATCCTGAAAGAGTTCTTNTGGCTTCCGGCAAAAGGACAACACCTGTTGGGCTAATATAAATAAAACGTTTGAAAAAATAAATTNATCCTACTCCAATAGACACTACTATTATGGTTTCCCAAATAAATGATTTAATCATTAACCAAAAAGGCAGTCTGAAAATATAAAAGGCTATATCTTTTTCGAAAACAGGATCCAACTGATTAAATGNAGANGCATTTAGATATTTGAGAACTACCTCCCACTGCTGTGCCATGACTAAACCTGTCATAACAGATAGAACTAATGGGGCTACTACGATAAGTAATTTCAGGTTTTCCGCAATAATATCTAATAATGGAAGTTCACGTCGTACCTGTTCTGACAATAGAATAGGTAAATGGGAAGTTTTTTTGAACAAACGACTCAAAAATCCATAAGTAATACCAAAGAATAAAATACCAGTCAGGGATCCCAAGCCCAGTTGGGAAATCAATACTGTCCAAAGTACGTCAGCAATATTATGATTTTCAAACCACAACCAATCGATGTAAAAGGAGAGAATTTTGTCGGCGAACATAGATCCAATAAAAATAACTGTCGCCANTATAAACAACCATTTTTTTAAAGATCCCATAGGCTTCCTTTAAGCAGACTTCCATTTAATAGAACACCCCATTGATGGGATTTGCTTTATAGAAATATTTTTACCAGAAAGAATACTATCTATAGCCTGTTTTAAATCCTGCCGTGAGACTTTATCAGGATTATCCCAGCTATCATCAATCCTTCCACGATAAAGCAATTTTCTTTTATCTCCATACACATAAATATCAGGGGTGCAAACTGCGTCATATTGTTTTGCAACATCTTGCGATTCGTCAAATAAATAAGGAAAGNTTATTCCCCNTTTTTTTGAAACAATACGCATACTCTCAAATGAATCATCNGGGTATTTGATAGCATCGTTNCAATTGATGCCTACAAACCCAACTCCTTTCCCCAAAAATTCTCGCTGAAGGTCTATCAACCTTTGAATTACTGCCTTTACATAAGGGCAATGGTTACACATAAAAATAATAACCAAAACCTTATATGACGAAAAATTATGAATGGAATATTCGTTTCCATCGACACCAGGCAGCTCAAAATCAACCGCAGGAGTTCCTAAAGGAACCATAGTAGAATGCAATAAGACCATTTTAAACTTTCATTTTAAGAAGGAGATTTGCAAGTCATTCCTGTTACTCGACAGGTATAACAAGCCGAATGCTCAAGAGGAAATGGCCTCAAAGTTTCATCAATAAAATCTCCCATCCGAGAATTAGGGTTATCTACTAAAATCGGACAAACGTAAATCCCATTAGCCGTTACCATTCGAGAAGTTGAACATTGTAATTCGGTGATATCAAAATTTTCGAAACATTTTTCTGTCACAAATTCTTTTTTTGAATAGTGCCTTTNATTTNCTGCGAGTTGCCCNAATAAGAAACCAGGAAGTATTTTTATNCGAGGCTGTTGCACACCATTTTCTCGAAGAAATTCCAAAAATTTCAACTCCATTTCAGGATCTTGATCCTCCTCCCAGGTTCTGGTTACTGTGAGGACAGGAGAAAAACCAGCTCTTACAAGGCATGATATTCCTGAAATGGCTTTATGATAAGAATTTTTGCCCCTAATCTTGTCGTTTTTTCCTTCATCAAAATGTTCCATACTAACTCGAAACCGCAATGAGTTTTTGCTTGCAGTATGAATTGCTTTGAGGCGCTTTGCTTTTTCATGGGTGATTTGCGTTCCATTAGTAAGCACATCAAGAGGACCACAACTTAAAATAGCTTCAAGGATTTCAAAAATTTCCGGATTAATAAAAACTTCACCACCCGTTATGTAGTACTCCTTTACACCCAACTTTCTAGATTCGACTAACCTTTCCTTTACTTGAGTAAGTGTCATCATAGGAATGCTTTGGTTTTTTGGGCTGCAACTGATAAAGCAATGTTTACATTCCAAGTTACAAAGCGTACCACCCACTTGAAGCCACAATGTTTCCAATTTTTTGAGCGGAACCTCAGGAATTTTAGTTCGGTTTTTTATTTTATATTCCATATTAACAACTTAACAAAGGGCGTTGAGGTGTGCTAGTAAAAATTGACAAATAAATTTCTAGTTTGGCCTAACTTATTAAAATACTAATTTAAAATGTTTTCTGCTTTTTATAGCCCAGCAGATTCAAAAGAATCGCTGACATTACGAATCCTTAGCTTTCGACGTATTGCAGCAAAGCCTGCGGAAGTTCTTTTACCAAGTCCAGAACGGTATACCGGGGTCACCGCGAGCCGAGCTTTCAGAGGATCTTCCTTAAAAAAACGAGTGTCGAGTGGACTTAAAAACCGACAAGCCGGATATAACCATTTAAGAGGAATATTATTACGCTGAATAGCCTGATCCATTTGATCAGCAAATTCAACAAGGTTAGGATAATTCGAAAATTTTATCACACTATCTCGCTGCATGTGGAGTAGTGGTATGATCCCGGAATCAGTTAAACGATCTATAATATCTTTAAATGTATTTTGTGAGTCTGGACCAAGAAAGAGATCGGTCCAAACTGTGCCCGGGGAAAAAACACTCGACGCATATTCCAAAGATTCATAAATCTTTTCAGTATCGATAATTTTTTTTGATTTTACAGTCTCATAAAATCCAGTTAGAGGGAAATTTACTATATCAAATCCAGACGCATAAACATGATCAATAGTGTTTTTATCTGAAGGAGGAAAACCTTTCAAAGCCACAAAAGTATTAAAACGTTTTTTTATGGATTGCACCAATGGAGNCAGCCTTTGAAACCCNCGGTCATCCTCATTGCTGTAATCCATATTTAACTGAATCAGATCGGCAGCACCCTCTTCAAAAGCTGCTTGAATTACAGAAAGAATTACATCGATAGGCATACTCAATTTTTTTCCTTTCCCAATTGCGCGAAGAAAAATATTGAAGCAGTAACCATCTAGACAAATATTTTCTGAAACGGGGGTCCGTTTTTTTAATTGTTGTTTAAGAAACTCTGGCACAGGAACAATACTTACATCCGTCTCACCCTCTTCCATATAAAGTCGAAGTCTGTCTTCTTTTACTATTAGTTTTGGCCCACCTTTATCAGGAGGATTTAACGAGGTTTTAACAATAAAGTCATCGGCCAATGCTAGGGTAATCTCCTCCCCAGGATCACCAGAACAAACTCCACAGGAAACCTCTTCAAGTCCCTGTATCAGAGTGGGAATTGCCAGGCCTTTCTGAATTAGACCTAGCTTGATTTGTCCAAAATATGTTTTATCCATCAAAACTTTGCACGAATTTAATATAGAAAAGTTTATAACGCTTCCAAAATTTTTTGGTGTATCCCACCAAATCCACCAGACGACATAATGAGAAGCACATCACCCTGTCTGGTATTTTTAATTATATAATCTACTATATCATCGACCTGCGGAATAATGTCAGCCACTCCACCTAATTTGCGAATAGAAACTGCAACTGCCTCCAAATCGAGCCGTTCTTCTTCATTTATTTTTTCTGGAGAAAACAGTCCAGAAAGGATGACTCGATCGGCCTTTAAAAAGCTTTTTGGGAAAGATGTTTCAAAATTTTTTCTCCGTGATGTTGCAGATCTAGGCTCAAAAATTGCCCATGTACGTTGTGTTGGATAAGCTTTTTTTATTGCATCAATCGTCAAATTAATTGCCGTAGGGTGATGAGCAAAATCATCAATAACAATTACTCCATTTTTTTCTCCAACTAATTCTTGTCTTCGCTTAATTCCTTTAAAAGTTTCGAAACCTTTATTTATTTCTTCTGCTGTTAGGCCTAAGTTAAAACATAAGCCCGCGACAGCGGCGGCATTTTCTACATTATGTCGACCCATCATTGCTAATTTAAAATCACCTCGATGTTTGTTTTTAAAGAACAAACTAAAATGACCATATCTTTTTTCAAACCGATAGCCTTTTATATGCCAATCAGCATCCTCATGAAAACCATAGGTTTCTAGGTTACATCCAGCCGACTTAACCACCTCCTTAATATTACTATCGTCTGATTTGACTAAAATTATACTACCCGATTTTAATAGCCCCACGTAATCTCGAAATACTTTCTTGATTTCATCCAANTCTTTAAAAATATCAGCATGATCGAATTCGATACTNGTTAATATAGANGCATAAGGTTGATAATGCAGAAANTTAGGGCCTTTATCAAAAAATGCGCTGTCATACTCATCCCCCTCAGTAACAAAATATTCACCTTTTGAAACCTGGTGATTGCTGTCAAAGTTTTTCAACCAACCTCCAACCATAAACCCGGGTTTCCTTTTGGCCGATTCCAAAACCCAACTCAGCATAGAAGCCGTTGTCGTTTTACCATGAGTNCCTGCAACTACAAGAGATTTTCTTCCTTCCAGAAAAAATTGCGCAAGAGCTGCGGGGAAAGANGTATACGGAATACCNGCTTTTANAACNGCTTTNACCTCTTCATTAGTTTTTGAAATAGCATTGCCCACAACAACTAAATCAATATCTTTTGAAATATTTTCCTTTTTATACCCAGGAAAGATTTTAATACCAGCAGCGTTTAGGAGCGTGCTCATAGGTGGATAGATATTAACATCTGATCCTTTAACACGGTGCCCAGCTTTTTTTAACAGACCAGCAAGTGCTGCCATGCCAGTGCCACAAATCGCAATAAGATAAATATTTTTGGGTTTCATAGGAAGGGGGCATTTTAGGAACTACACTGTATAAAGTCAACAGTTGCCTAATAGTTAAGAAAATACACTGCCTGTAAAAATTATAGAAAAACTTATTTTAGATCAGCTTAGTAGAACATTCCATTTAATTCAGAGAGACAATTAATAGAGCAATCAGGACTGGCTGCATCAATTTCTTCCGGAAATCCTAACCCATAATTGACGACACACGTGTACACCCCCGCCCGTTTCCCTGTCTCAATATCCACTGGACTGTCACCAATTAANACGGNCTTATCAGGTGATATATTTAAAGTCTTCAATATAAACATCAAGCCTTCGGGGTTAGGTTTTTTAGTTTTCACACTATCCCCACCAATTATCTCTTGAAAATATTTTAACCCATCCAATGACCTTAATATTCTGCGAACAAAATCTTCTGGCTTATTGGAACAGATAGCTTGTTTTTTATTTTTAAAATATTTTAGAGTTTCTCTACCATGCGGATAAAAATCGGTGTGTTTGACTAGATTTTCTGAGTAATGTTTTTTAAATAAGNTCACGGCTTTAGANATATCTTTGAAAGATGCATTCTCCAAAGATTGCGNCATCAAGCGTTCTACCCCGTTTCCTACGTATTTACGAATGGTNTNCCGGGGTAATTTGGNCAAACCTAAATCAGCGAGGNCAAGATTAACTGAATCGGCAATATCAAAAAGAGTGTCNACCAGTGTTCCATCAAAATCGTAGACNATGAGGGAAATTTTTCGCATCAAAACTTACCGGNAAGTTATCNATGATAAAAACAATAATTTNATTTATAAANATACAAACTTGTCTAAAAANNTTTCTAAACTTATTCTCTCTAANCGTTAAAACTTCAATAATTAGATTCATANCGATAGGCTTTAACTTTATTTTGATCATCGAAAAGAATAANAAGNCCCTTAGATTTCGATTGTCCCATGGCCTGCCATTTATCAATCTGGTAAGTCCACATAACATAACCATTTTCAGTTCCTTCTTTAAATGGCACCCCAAACCAGTCGATAATCTCCAATTGGGTAGTCAGATTGTTTTTAATATTATTTACTTTTCCACTATCGAAATCTTTCCCCACTGAAGCACAACTATTTAACGATAAAAATAAAAACATCACCGTACTAGAATAAAGAATACTTTTCATAAACTTCCTCAATTGTAATAAAGATTTTTATATTCTAAGAGAATTTTTTTAGCGTCAGTTTGAGCATAAAGCGGTAGTCGTCCTCCAATATGAGACACAACTTGTGCGGCACAATAGGAACCTAAAATTGCTGACTCTTCCAAAGAATAATCTTTCAATATGCCATAAATAGCACCTGCGGCAAAAAGATCTCCCGCCCCTGTCGTATCGACGGCTTGAACCGGAAAAGTTTGAACCCGCTCAGGGTTTAAACCATTCTTACCAACCAAAGAACCTTTGGTTCCAAGTGTTAAAAATACAGTATCAACCATGGTCTTCAGTTTTTTAAAAGCTGCAATAGAGTCATTTTCTCCTGTCATGGCCTGAGCTTCCACCTCATTACAAAAAAGAATGTCCACATTTGATCGAATGAATTCAAAAATTTTTTCTTTAAATGAGTTAACAACAAACGCATCGCTCAGAGTAAAAGAAACAGGTACCCCTTTTTTCTTAGCAATTTTTGCTATATGCTCACCAGCCTCCCGAGTTTCATCACCTGTCCATAAATATCCCTCAATATAAACACCACGTGCATTATTAATAATTGTTTCATCTACATTATCCGGGTGGAGAGAGGAAGAAACACCAAGATTAGTTAACATGGTTCGTTCTGTATCTGGTGTAATCAAAATCACACAAGTCCCCGTTCCCTCTTTATCCTCACTCGGCCCAATAAAACCAACACCACAATTTGTCATATCTTCCGTGTAATGCTTTCCGTTTGGATCATTCGCAACACGGCCAAAATAATATGATTTTGCTCCGAGAACACTGGCACCGTGAACTGTATTTGCAGCAGAACCTCCAGAAGAAATTTTTTTCGGTTTAGATTGCAACAAGGCCAATATTTTATTTTGATCTTCTAAAGAGGACAATGTCATTCCCCCCTTGGTTACTTCCGCTTGCTCAACAAAAAAATCATCAACCTGAACCTCAATATCCACTAAAGCGTTTCCTATACCAACAAGGTCATAATTCATAAAAATTTATATTTTCTCCATAAAGTTTTTATCTACAAAGTTTCTATAAATCGGAATGTCAGAAAAAAGCAAGATTTTCTAATCCTTAAATAATTGTCAATTGTAAAAAAAAAAATTAAAGAGTAAAATTTTCAATAATGATTAGAAATATTTCTCATAGTAAATTAATTTTCCTGCTTTTTGCCACTTTATTTATTTTGGCGCCAACTTTTTCCTCCGCAGAGG
>PBKP01000022.1 GCA_002721515.1 Nitrospina sp. | reverse complement strand
CAAAAGGTGCAAGAATACGCCACTTAATGGAAGAGTTTTGGAAAAAGGAACATTTCAAACATGGTTACGAAATGGTTATCAGTCCTCATGCGGCCAAAATAGATTTATGGAAGACTAGTGGCCACACGGAATTTTATAAGGACAATATGTTCTCAAATATGGATATTGAGGGAAGAGAATATGTCATGAAGCCGATGAATTGTCCTTTTCATATCCAGATATACAAGACAAAGCTAAGAAGCTACCGAGATTTACCAGTTCGTTTTGGAGAACTGGGAACGGTTTATCGCTACGAACGCTCAGGTGTTTTACATGGCCTGCTGCGTGTTCGAGGATTCACACAAGATGATGCTCATCTTTTCTGCCGTCCGTCTCAGATTGAACAAGAGATCACCAATGTTCTTGATCTAATTATTTTTATTTTGCAGTCATTTGGGTTTCATGAATACAAAATTTATTTAAGTACGCGCCCTGAAAAATATGTTGGTTCGGATGAAGGTTGGGAATCAGCAACGAAAGCCTTGGAAACAGCATTGAACAATAAAAATTTGGATTTTGAAGTAGATCCTGGAGAAGGTGTTTTTTATGGGCCTAAGATTGATATAAAAATCAAGGATAGTCTGAATCGTTATTGGCAGGTGTCTACAGTTCAGGTCGACTTTAACCTACCTGAAAAGTTTGATATCAGCTATATTGAGGAAGATGGTCAACGNNGCNAACCNATCATGTTGCANCGTGCCNTNATGGGNTCNTTGGAACGNTTTTTNGGGTGTNTGATNGAGCATTANGCNGGNGCNTTTCCTTTATGGTTGGCTCCGNTNCANGTNATNTTATTNCCNATNACNGATAAACATGCCG
This sequence comes from Nitrospina sp., assembly GCA_002721515.1. Lineage (GTDB taxonomy): Bacteria > Nitrospinota > Nitrospinia > Nitrospinales > VA-1 > UBA8687. The sequence continues at coordinate 74,827 of PBKP01000022.1, read as the reverse complement.
ANTATNCNNAAAAAATAGCNCAANANCTTGAAGANTCAGGNATTCGNGTAGAAAAAGACTTGCGAAATGAGAAGATTGGGTTCAAAATACGCGAGGCCCAACTACAAAAAATCCCATATATGGTTGTTTTAGGGGATAAAGAAGTGGAATCCTCCACTTTAGGTGTTCGTAGAAGACGTTCCAAGGACACACGAACTCTTGACTTAAAAACGTTTTTAAATGAGGTCAATGAGGGAGTAGAAAAACGAACAATTGATTTAGAAGGTTGATTAATTTTTTATAAGGAAAGTTTTAAATTAACAAGAAACAACGCATCAATAATATGATTCGGGTCAAGGAAGTGTCCGTGATCTTAGATGATGGGGAGGCATTAGGCACTATTCCTACCGAGGAAGCCATTGCTTTGGCAGAAGACCGGAATCTAGATCTTGTAGAAGTAGCGCCCAATTCTAATCCGCCAGTTTGCCGTATCATGGATTACGGTAAACATAAATATAAAGCTAGTAAAAAAGCCCACGAGGCAAAAAAAAATCAAAAAGTTGTTCATGTGAAGGAAGTAAAGTTTCGACCGAATACTGATCAACATGACTTTGATTTTAAGCTTAAGCATGTGCAAAGATTTTTNGAAAATGGTGACAAAGCAAAGGTTGTTATTTTCTTTAAAGGGCGTGAAATTGTGCATCGCGAATTCGGNCAGAAGGTATTAGANCGAATTGCAGAAAAAACAGAAGAAATAGCCGTTATTGAGCAGGAAGCAAAGCAAGAAGGGCGAACTTTGGTAATGGTGTTGGCTCCTAAAAACACTAAATCAAAAAAAGGAACTCAACCAAAGAATCCAAAATCGACTTCAGAAAAAGAAGGAAGAAAGGGTCAGGAGAATCAAGAAAACCCCATATTGAAAGAATCGAGTGACGAGAAAGCTATATCTAATTGATGGATAGGAAGGAAACGGAGAGTTATTGATGCCAAAAATTAAAACAAACAGAGGGGCTGCCAAAAGGTTTAAAAGAACAGGTAGCGGTAAAGTTAGAAGAAATAGTGCTTTCACCAGCCATATTTTGACGACTAAAACGACAAAACGAAAAAGGAATTTGCGTAAGTCCAGCATCATGGCTCCTGCCGATGCAAAACGTATTAAAGTATTAATGCCATATTAACCTCTCGAGCTGGGAAAGTTATAAGATTATATTGGAGCTCATCCAAGTTGAGAAAAGGAGAATTTAGAAAATGCCACGTGCGGTAAATGGGACTGTTTCAAGAAGAAGACGAAAAAAAATATTAAAGATGGCCAAAGGCTATCGAAGTGTTCGGAGCACTGCTTTTCGCAAAGCTCGCGAAGCTGTTGAGCATGGCCTTTGCTATGCTTATCGTGATCGAAAAAACCGAAAACGTGAATTTCGTCGACTCTGGATTGCCAGGATAAATGCCGCTGTTCGGGCTGAGGGAATGAATTATAGTCAATTCATGTACGGCCTTAAAAAAGCACAAATTGAACTGGACCGTAAAGTTTTATCTGATCTTGCCATTAATAATCAAGAAACATTTAAATCCCTGACCGAAACCGCCCGCGCGCAACTCTCTTAGACTTCCATAAGGCGGGCATTAATGCTTCACCCTTTCCTCCTGGGGCAGTGCCGGTTAAAAAACCTGAATGATTAAAATTATTAATAAAATAAGAATTGATTTTGATTCCCGCTTGGATTCAATTTCCGATGCGAAACAGCTTGAGCAAATTCGAGTAGAGTTTCTAGGAAAAAAGGGCCAGCTACAGGAACTGATGCAGGGTTTGCGTAATGCTTCTCCTGATGAAAAGCCTAAGCTTGGAAAAGATATCAATCTGCTCAAGCAACATGTTGAAAATAAATTAAACAGTAAGAGTGCCTGTTTTGGTGCTAAGCCTTCTAAAAAATCATCAGAAATTTTTGATACTACTTTACCTGGAAGGAAAGAGTTAACTGGTACCCTACATCCTATTACTCAGATTATGGAAGAGATCACTTCCATATTTTTTGGTTTGGGATTTCAGGTAGAAGAAGGGCCCGAAATTGAAACTGACTATTATAATTTTGAGGCTTTGAACATACCTAAAGATCATCCTGCGAGAGACATGCAAGACACTTTTTACATAGAAGATCAAACTGTTTTGCGCACGCATACATCTCCTGTCCAAATTCATGTAATGGAAAAAAGAGAACCACCACTTCGAATTATTGCCCCAGGAAAAGTTTATCGCTGCGATTCCGATGTCTCACACACGCCGATGTTTCATCAGATTGAAGGCTTGATGGTTGATGAAAGTATTTCCTTCAGTCATTTAAAAGGGATCATGAATATTTTCCTTCGGGAGGTTTTTGGTAAGGATACAAAAATTCGTTTTCGCCCTAGCTATTTCCCTTTTACTTGTCCTAGTGCTGAGGTGGATATTGAATGTGTGATGTGTAATGGTAAAGGTTGTCGGGTCTGTTCACAAACAGGTTGGCTGGAAATTCTTGGAGCAGGAATGGTAGACCCCGCCGTATTTAGGTCTGTCAACTACGATCCTGAAAAATGGACTGGGTTTGCATTTGGCCTTGGCATCGAACGTATTGCAATGCTTAAATTTGAAATTAATGACATACGTTTGTTCTTCGAAAATGATATTCGATTTCTTAAACAATTTTAACGAAACAAGCCTGTAGTTTTATAAAAAACAATAAAAACCATCCAAATATTTAGTCCAAAAAAGAAAATGTAACTTTAATAAAGAAGGTTTTTCCAGGATTTTAAAAATATTGGCAATATGTAACAATGGGAAAACCTATGAAAACTTTTTCTCGAGTATTAGATTTAATTATTGGCTTTGGGTTAATAGGGGCTTCCGGAATCACATTTCTTTATTTCCTTATCAACGAAAGGTTTGAATGGATTCCTGAGACTGCCTTAGAGTTGACGCGCGATCAGGAAATTTTGGAAAGACCAAAGGCAAAAAAGTGTTCGGAATGCCACAAAGATATTTTCGAGGCATGGAAAGAAAGCCGTCATTCAATATCTTGGACCAGTAAGACTTTTATAGAAGCATCTGAAAATCGCAGTAAAGAAAAATGCCTTCCCTGTCATATTCCTCAATCTGTCCAGGGTGAAAAACCTGAACCACGAATAGACCTTCGTAATGAGGGTATCTATTGTGTATCCTGCCATTTCATTGACAAAAAAATGCATGGGCCTTATGACCTGTTGGCCCCGCCGCACCCGACTTTTCGAAACCCGGATTACGTACGTTCAAGCTTTTGCGGATCATGTCACCAAAAAACATTTAAGGAGTGGCAAGCGACCCGTGTAGAAGACACTTGCCAGGATTGCCATATGCCTCGGAAAAAAGGAAGATTAACCCAAAAAAAAGGACTAAACTTATTGCATAAAAAAAGATGGGTAGCTGACCACCGTTTTTTACATGGTAAAATAACTGAAAAGGATGTGATTCTTGAAGCTGGTTGGGAGGAAAAACTTTTTAATCTCAGCCTTCAAAATAAAACAATACCTCATTTTGTTCCAACAGCTGACAACGGTGATCCAAGGCTTTATCTCTACATCAAGTTTTTTAACGATAAAGGCGAAGAGGTTGACAGCGCAAAAGAAATCATTGCGCCTCAGCAGGAAACTGCATTGCCATACAATAAGAAAATAAACTTCCAATACCGTCTTTTTAATCCGGTTTCAAGAGCGGTTATAGAATTAAAGTACCAGTCGGCCTGGTCTAAAGAAAAACATCAAGTTTTTTCAAAATCACTGTCCCGATAAAAATTCATTTGAGGTGTTAATTAATGAGACTTTTCCAAATTCTTTTCATTGCCTTTGTATTTTTTAATTTTGCAGTTATGCCAACTCAGGCCAAAGACATGGTGATCAAGGAGCCACCTAAATCTTTGAGCAAATATTACCCACCGGTAAGTAAACAGCCCAAATGGATTCAGCAAATGCATAAAATGAGTGGTCATTTTGGAGGGGTGTTTCTAAATCTAAAAGAAAAGGATTTCGAAAATGTTGACAAACATGCTGATAAATTAGTGGAAGAATATAAAAAAACTTCAGAGATGGTTCCAGAATGGGAAGAATATTTTGATATCAAAGCCGCAGAGGAGTTTGCCACTGCAGCCAAGACCCACGATATTGTCAAGGCGGGTAAAGCTTCAGGAGGATTAGGTAAGACTTGTGGAAAATGCCACGCAGAAAATGAAGTATCGGTTTGGGCAAAGTTTCATTGGCCCAGTTTTCATAAAATAAAGGTAACAGATCCAGTTAGTGAAAAAGAAGTCGAATTTGATGAATACATGGGAATCATTTCTTCATCCTTTAAAGGTGTAACAGTTAATTTTGGTGAAAGTCAATATGGTCGTGCTGCAAAAGCTTTAAAAACCTTTAAGTCAAGATTTATGGAATTAAAATCGACTTGTTCTAAGTGCCATACAGGCCACGATGTTAAACGCTTTTATGTTGGTAAAGACGCCGATAATGCCTTTGCTGGTTTAAGCCAAGAGCTCAATTCAGACAAACCCAACCCAGGAAAATTTTGGAAAAATATCGGTATGCTGGGTAAGACAGGATGCAAGCATTGTCACCTTGTGCATCGAACCAATTCCTTTATCCAGGAGATGTGGGAGCAACCTGAATAGAAAGGTGCCTAAAGATTAAAAAAATTACCATTAAATAGACTATGAAATATATGACCAGTGTTTTTCAAAAAGTTATTACCTTATTTTTTAGCATAATTACCTTAATTAGTAGCATCGCAGTTTTCGAGGGGTACGGTTATTCACAGGAGTTAGACAGGAGTGAATTTTTGTCGTCTACGTTGGTTAGCCGGAAAATTGCAGAAAAGCAGCTGCACAGGGTTTATAAGCAGGCGGGAAAATTTCAAACTCTGCATTGTGGCTGTGCTTTTGACAAAATCAAACAGGTATCTACAAATATCTGCGAGAGACGAAATAAAAAAACTTTAGAGGATAAAAATTCCCGGACTCTAGAATGGGTATCGATGATGCCAGAGTATGTATTTGGAAAAAGTCTCAAGTGTTGGACTAAAAGTTTATGTGTTCGCCCCGATGGAATTAAAGTTAAAGGTTCCCAGTGTTGTTCTGAAGTTTCTCCAAAATATAAAAAAATGGAATCGGACATGCACAATATTTTTCCTGCTATTAACAAGCTTTATTCAATGGAACAATCAACAAATGCTTTTGGGGGTATGTGGGAATATGAATTTTGCCCAGAGGAGACACCAGCTACACATATTAAAGGTAATATTGCTCGCGCTTATTTATATATGTCTTACCAATATAAAGTTTCTTTAGAGAATGGCTTAGAAGATATGTTGAGGAAATGGCATTTTGAAGATCCTCCTGATAATTGGGAAGAAAATCGTAATGATAGGATTGAGGCAATTCAGGGGAATCGAAATCCTTTTATAGATCACCCAGAGTGGGTGGAGCGAGTTACCAATTTTTAAGAGTTAAAGTTACAAGGATCATTAATCTGGAAGTTGGGTGTCCTCATCCATAAATGCCAGCTCAAGTTGCTCCTTTGTTATTGCTGTACCTTTAAGGTTAGCACCCTGCAGGTAGGCGCCGTCTAATTTGGTGTTTTCTAGATTGGCTCCCTCCAAATTTGCCCACATTAAATCTGTTTCTTCAAAGTTTGCATTTTGTAATTTTGCTCCTATTAGTAGGGCCTCCAAAAGATTCGCTCCACGAAGGTCGGAATCGGTAAAGTCTGCATAAGATAAATCTGCGGCTTGTAAGTTTGCTTCAACCAGATTACAATTCCGAAAATTACCTTCTCGTAAATCTTCTTCGCTAAGATCAGCAAAAATCCCTTCTCTACCCTTAGAAGCAAACCATTTTTTATGGCAGTAAAGTATTTGTGGGAGGATAGAAATGAGACTAGCTTTTTTCATAATAAATTCAAGGAGGATACGGGCTATTTCCAAGACCTGATTATATTTTGGGTCAAGAGCAATAGTTTGACCTTTAATTTATAACACTAATGCTGGTGATTAAGGGTTTTGGCACCTTTTGGAATCCTAATATTCTCAACCATATCTTTTATGTCCTCCGGGGGAGGATCTGTAATCTGGCTAACTAAATAAGCCGTTAGAAAATTCAAACACATTCCTAAAGTTCCAATCCCTTCAGGGGAAATTCCAAACCACCAGCTTTCTGAAAAGTTAATAGAAGGATTAACAAACTTAAAATAAATGATGTAACTGGCGGTAAAAGCTAGTCCCGCAATCATTCCGGAAATAGCCCCTTCTTTATTCATTCGCTTGGAAAATATCCCCATTAGAATTACCGGAAAAAATGAAGCGGCAGCAAGCCCAAAGGCAAAGGCCACAACCTGAGCGACAAATCCAGGAGGGTGAATTCCAAAATAACCAGCAATTATAATAGCAAATGCTGCAGCCAATCTTGCGAAGATTAGTTCCTGTTTATCCGTAATACTTTTCAAAAATAATTTTTTTAAAAGATCATGAGATATAGATGTCGATATAACTAACAGTAATCCTGCAGCAGTAGAAAGAGCTGCTGCCAGAGAGCCTGCCGCGACAAGAGCGATAACCCAATCAGGCAAATCAGCTATTTCTGGATTTGCCAATACCATTATGTCCCGATCAATATACAGTTCATTTGAATTGGCTGATGGGAGGATTAGAAATTTTTCTTTCCCCATTTANACCNCTTNTATCTAAAAAATTAGGTTTNCCTAAAAATGCTTTNCCAGAAGAATATTGGATTTTTCCATCCTGATTTTTATCTACCCAGGCAATAAGATTTGTACCTTCCCAGTTTTTAAACCAAGATGGAGTATTTTTATATTCTGCGTTGTTAACCGTATTTATCAAATTAACACGTGCAAAAGCAGCNANGGCAGGAGCGGTTGAATAAAGTATGGCAATAAAAACCAATGCATAACCNGCGGAAATACGTGCATCACGAACTTTAGGAACTGTGAAGAACCGAACAATAACATGTGGTAACCCAGCTGTACCTACCATTAAAGCTGCTGTAATAAAAAACATATCAACGGTAGACTTATTTCCTTCCGTATAAGCTCCAAACCCAAGTTCACTAGACAATTGGTCAAGCCTTTCGAGAAGGTATATATTAGAACCGTCATTAAGCATNCTTCCAAANCCNAATTGGGGAATAGGAATCCCTGTCATCAGCATTGAAAGAAAAATAGCCGGAACTAGAAAAGCAAAAATCAAAATACAATACTGNGCCACTTGGGTATAGGTAATCCCTCTCATCCCCCCTAAAACGGCATAAAAAAATACAATCCCCATGCCTATAAGAACACCAGTGGTAATTTCTACTTCAAGAAATCGAGAAAAAACAATGCCAACTCCCCGCATTTGACCAGCTACATAGGTAAAGGAAACGAATAAAACACAAACAACTGCTACTAAACGAGCAAAATCTGAATAATAACGATCACCTATAAAATCTGGAACGGTATATTTTCCAAATTTACGAAGNTAAGGGGCAAGAAGAAGAGCTAGTAATACATAACCACCTGTCCATCCCATCAAATAAACTGAGCCATCCCGCCCTACAAAAGATATAATTCCTGCCATGGATATAAAAGATGCCGCAGACATCCAGTCTGCAGCAGTTGCCATTCCATTTGCAAGAGGGGGAACACCACCTCCAGCAACATAAAAATCATTCGTAGTCCCAGCTCGTGACCAAATAGCGATGCCAATATAAATAATAAAAGTTACGCCTACAAAAATAAGAGTCAAAGCCTGAATATCCATACTTATTTACCAGACCTTGGTTTTTGATAATAGATATTGTCTGCGTTCGATTCGTCTTGATCTTCACTCACTCCATATTTATCATCAAGTTTGTTAATTTTATAAACATAGATAAAAATAAGAATGACAAAACAATAAATAGAACCCTGTTGTGCCATCCAAAAACCAAACTTAAACCCAAAAAAACGAATGTTATCTAAGATATCAACGAACAAAATTGCCATACCAAAGGAAACTAAAAACCATACGCCTAATAACGAAAGAATAAGACGAATGTTTTCTTTCCAGTAAGTCTTTGTTTTTGGGCTAGGCAAATCGTTCATCATTTATTTTCCAATTTCGAGCAAGAGTCTTTATATTCATCTAATATAGCAAGGGATTGTATTAAANTTTTGATTTTTTTTAATATGACCTGACAGTCATTTTTTTTATTAGAATTTAATGCCTTGGTTAATTCAGGTAAACAGTTAAAACCCTTACTTCCTTCCCGTTTCCTTTGAATACAGGTTTTGAGTCGATACTTTGATGCTGGTTTAATGCAGGTTTCTACAGATCTAATATTTTTAAAAATATCTTCAATCTGATTATTAAAGTTTATGTCAATTGTTGAACATTTATCTATTGCATAAAGATTGTTAACAACCAGAACTCCTAATAGCATGATAAATAAATTTAAAAAATATTTATTAATTTATATTCCTCTTTAGATAAATTCTTTAATGTCTATTTTATAATTATCATTAAAAATCTATAAGTAATTTTCTATTTAAAAGATATTTTTTATTTCACTAAAAAAGGGTACCGGTAAAAAGAAGACCGGTACCCCTTATAAACTTGATAATTAATGGTGCCGGAGGTCGGAATCGAACCGACACGAGGTTGCCCTCGCAGGATTTTGAATCCTGTGCGTCTACCAATTTCACCACTCCGGCACTCAAAATGTTTGCCATTACAAGTCGCGAATATAACATACCCTTAATTATCTTGGCAAAATATTCCGGCCAGGGATTATGGATTTTTTGTGGTCGCTTGGGGGACCTTGTTGAGATTATAAATTTGAATTATTCTTTTGATAAATGAAAATTAATTTTCTTATTTTCTCTGCATCTTTCTGGTTTGGGTCTAAATCCAAGGATTTAGAAAAATAGATTAGGCTTTCTTTCAGATTTTTTAGATGATAGAAATGTATAATTCCCAAATTTTTAAAGACATTTGGAAAACGATTATCTATTTCAATACATTTTTTAAAGTAGACATCTGCCAACTGCCATTTTTTCTGTTTTAAATAAACTTCTCCTAGCTTTGCATAGGTTTCTGGAATTTTAGGATCAAGCTGCAAAGCTATTTTAAATTTGATGATAGCTTCTTCTATTCTGTTTTCTTTAAGGTAAAGCTCTCCTAAATTATAGTTGGGTACAAATATACCCGGTGCCTTTAAAAGAGATTCCTCGTAGTAACGGATGGCATCTCTATTATTACCTTCTATGCTATGCGCCCTTGCCAGGTTTATTAAAGGCCGAATTTTATCTGGCGATTTTCGATGAGAATCTTGCCATAAGGATAATTCACTCCTCCATACCCTGTTTCTTTCAATACTCAGAACGGAAAATAAAAGAATTATTTGAATAAAAACCATGACTTCTAAAACGGATGTGCCAATGAGTCTAACTCCGGTCTGATTTTTCAAGAAACAGGATATACCATAGGAAAATATAAAAATAACACCTGGTAAGGCCAAATAAACGCGATGTTCTGCGGCAAGATCATGAAGGGTGACAATAGATGAAGATGGTGAAAGGATAATAAAAAACCAAGCTAAACAAAATAAATAAAATCTCCAAGTATCTTGTTTCCAAAAATAATAAATTAGAAGAATAATGCAACCCATTCCGCTAATAAAACCAAATGAAAAAATGCTGGTGATAACTTTAATATCGGGATCAATATTTAAGTTGATAGGCAAAAAAATCTTTTTAAGATAATAAAAAATAATAACGGCGGGTTGACTAAGCATGTATTTTGCTCTGCCCACCATTTCATCAGGATTACTAGGACCAATTAAAAAAGTTTCATCATTTAAAAGTTTATAGAAAAAAATACTTAAAGAAACCATAAATCCTGTTATTAACCACTTACGTTTTATAAAAAGTATTTTAATTATAGGAGCGTCTGNGGGGCAGACTGCAAGATAGTATAAAAACAGAATCAAAGGGAAAGTAGCAAGAGTTTGTTTGACGCTAAATCCAAAAACAGCGAGAAAGATTATTAATGTAAAAATAAAAGATCTTGTTAGTATATTTTTCTTTGTTTTCAAATCAATAAAAACTTGGAATAATAAAAACCCTAATAAATAAAAAGTTGAAGCTAAAATTTCTGATCGGCTAATAATATAAATTACAGATTCGGTTTGTATTGGATGGATAAGAAAGACCGTTGAAGCAAAGAATGAAATATTAGTATTATTTTTAATTGAATAAATGTNGTTTTTAAAATGAATCAGTANTTTTTTAAAAATAAAAAAAACTAAAATTGTATTTAAAATATGAAGAAATAGATTAAAAATATGATAACCAAAGGGTCGAAGTCCGTCGAAATAGGCATTAATAGCCATGGAAATAAAAAGNAGACCTCGTGAGAAGAATCCCGATANCCAGTAATTAAGNTTTATTATGGATTCTGGGTTTTTTAAGAGCAGATTGTTTTCTATATAGGCAACGCTATCGAATTGGAAAGTGTTATTAAGATGATTGCCATATACCAGAACACCCAATATCGCTAGAGAAAGGCAGCAGTATATTTTTGATAAACGTGAATCCATAATTTTAAAATACATAAAATCTATTACTTCACTTGATCTAGCGAGAATTTAAGAAGTTTTTTTGCATCCATGTTTTCGGGTTGCAATTTCACAACAGTTTTTAGATGAGGAAGCGCTTTTTTAAACTCCTTTCTCTTTAAGTAAATAGCTGCAAGATTATTGTGGATCGCGGGAATATTGGGGTTTATATGCAAAACTTTTTCAAATTCGGATTTTGCCTTATCGAATTCGCCCATGTGCCAAAATATGGTTCCTATGTTGTTATGGGCTTTGTAGTGATCCGAATCAATGGTTAAAGCTTTACGAAAATAGAGCAAGGCGTCATCAAATTGCTTTAAATTTTTATAAGAGTTGCCTAGGTCAAAATAATAATCTGCTTTGAACGGTTTGATACTGATAGCTTTTTCAAAAAACGGGATAGCTTCCTGATATTTACCCAGATTATTTCTGGCTAAACCTGAAAAATAAAAAGTATCACTCTTTTGGGTTCCTAATGCGATACCTAAATTGAACTTTTCAATGGCCATATTCCAGTTTCTTTCACGACTTGCAATGTGACCTAGGTTTATATGAGAATCAATTTGTGCTGGTTCAATGGATAGGGCAGATTCTAAAGCAGTTTTAGCCTTTTCCAGCTTACCGGCTCCCATATAGGCAGTGGCAAGATTGTTTTGAACCAAGGCTTTAAAGGGCGACTTTTTTGCCGTATCTTCCCAGAGGGAAATTTCAGAACGATAATCAAGCGACCGATTTAACGTTAGAAGAGATATTATTAAAATAAAGGCTATAAATAGTACCTGCGATATAAACCTATAGTTTTTAATATTCAAAAATATCCAGCCAAGAATAAGGTTAAAGCCCAAACCTGGCAAATAAGTTCGGTGTTCTGTCGCCAACTGTTTTAAGGGAATAAAACTGGATGTCGGAAGGAGAGCAATACAAAACCATAAAGCCCCGAACTTTATAAGAATCGAATTCTGTTTAAATATAGCTGCACCTATGCTTAAAAGTATTATTAAAGAAAAAAACCAATCCCAATGGAACCAGGTTGTATAAAGATCAATATCGGGTTCAAAATTTAAACTAAAAGGAGCCAATAGCTTTAAAAGGTAATACCCCGCAATAACTTGAATCTGATTTAAAAAATAAAGAAGTCTGTGGGTTTCCCCTGAAACTGGATCAGCTCTAACCGAAAACAAATTACCTTGTTGCAAGTACCTATAAGCAAGAAAACCAACAAGTATAGACAAAATGGAAGCAATTTTTGGAATTAGGTTTTTTCTGTCCTCTTCAGCAGTTAAAAACCAAAGATAAACAACAGCCATTAAAGGAAAAGAAGCAACAATTTCTTTAGTAGCAAATCCTAAAAATAAAATAATTAAAAAAATAAAAATAAAAATAAAATTTTTAAGTGAAGAATCAACCTTCTTATTCGGTTTTAAAACCTGAATCAAAATATAAAAAGCAAATAAATAAAAAAAAGTCGCTAATAAAGAGGAGCGGCTGGAGATATAAGTAATTGCTTGAATGTTTAAAGGATTTAGCAGGTGAATAAAAGAACATACTAAAGGAAGTTTTTTTTTAAAAACTCTTTTCTCAGTCGGTTCAATGTATAAAAATTCCTTTACAAGGAAAAACCAAAGAATTGACGTAAGGATGTGGATAAGTATATTAACAAGGTGATAGCCAAAAACTTCCAATTCGCCAAAATGTTGATTGATTGCAAACGAAAGTAAAAGCACAGAACGATTAAAAATATTCTGAATTCCGACCTTTTCTTGAAACGTACTAAGGTCTTTAATGTGAGGATTTTCTACGATTGCATGAGCGTCATCATAATGAAAAGGAGAGTGTAAAGTTCCGTAGAATCCTATTAATCCGAAAGCACAAATAAGACATATTGCCTTGATCTGGGCTGTTAAAAAATTAGAATTTTCTATTTGATAATTCATTTGTAAAAATTTTTAACTTCTTTAATTTTATTTTTTAGAAGTTCTTCCCTTTTTGTATCCTTGTTCAAACTCAAGGCCATCTGGTAATTTTTTTCTGCTTCTTTAGGCTTCTCTTGAGCAGAGTAAACGTCACCAAGTAGTACTAAGGTATTAATGTTGGCAGGGGCTAAATTAAGTGATTTTTTTAAAAAAACTTTTGCATTCGACCAATCGTTCAAATTTAGATAACTAAAAGCTATTTGATTAAAAACAGAGGGATTTGGGCCCGTCACTTCTATATAATTATTGAACTCCTTAATAGATTCTTGCCAATTCAATTGTTTTTGCTTGAGAATTGCAAGGTTAAACAGTGCAGGTTTAAAGTGCCCGTTTAATTCGAGACATTTTAAAAAATATTTTTCCGCATCGTCCAGGTTGTTCTGCATCATAAATGCGGTTCCCAAATTAAATTGAGCCGGCAATAAAGAAGGATCTTGTTGAATCGCCAATTTCCATTCTTTAATGGCTTTTGACACTCTTCCTGTTTTACCAAAGACTTCACCCAAATTTAAATGAGCAATGGGAAGTAGTATATTTCCGCTTTGCGACTTCTTATCTTTAATAGCTTGTTTATAAAATTTTTCAGCTTTTTCAAACAACCCTTTCTGGTTGTAAACAGAGCCTAATCCAATTTTAGCGGAAATGTGCCCTGGTCTGAGAGAAAGGGTTTTAAGATATTCTTTTTCCGCCATTTCAATTTTACCTTGATCCAGATAAATACTGGCAAGGTTATAGTGAGGTTCTACTAGATCTGCAGCAATGTGAAGTTTTTGATTTTTAAAATTTAAATTTGCGAATGAATTTTTTCTCGCAAGAAATTCCTCCGCATTTTTTAGATTAAATTTTTCTTTAATAAATTTAGGTATATTGGCAATACTCTTTTCAAAATGATAAGAAGCGACAGTCAATTTTCCTTTTTCAAAATATGCTTTTCCAAGGTTATTATGTGCGCGCGAAGAAGTTGGATTTTTACTTACCACATCACCCCACAAACTTATCTCGCTAACCCAATCATTGTTTCTTGTGATACTTGCTGTTCCAAATGCGATGACTAATACTGTTAAAAATCCAAATCGATGTAGAGGTTGCAACCGAGATACTCCTAAGCCAGCAATCAGACACAAGCCTAATGTCATAGGAAGATAGGTCCGGTGCTCCACGGCAAGATCATTTAATGGTATAAAACTCGAAGTTGGAGCAAGAGTGATAAAAAACCACGCGGTCCCTACTAATAACCAGCTGTTTTTAGATTTAATAGCAGTTGCTACAAGTCCGGCTATTATTAATATAGCTAAAATAATGTAAGGGTCTTCGTAAAATGAACTGAAAGGCATTCCACTGTCTACATTTAGATTAAATGGAAATATGAAAAGTTTTAAATAATAAAAGACAACTACCTTTAACTGAATAAAAAAATAGGGCCAGTTGCCGTATAATTCTGAACCTTGGTCTTTTGCGTTATATAGCCATGAATCTCCCATTAAAAATAATGTAGAAATACCGAATAAAAACAATAATAAATAAGTCCAGTTTTTCCTCCATAAATACCCCAGATTATTTCTTGAAAATATAAAAACCGAATACCAAAAGGCCATTAAAATGGGAAGCGTTGCTGCAATCAGCTTGGATGCTAGGCTTAGGTACATTCCTAATAGAACCATAATTATTAGTATGGTTTTATTTTTTAAATTTCCTTTTTCTCTTTTAGGTCCAAATAAGTTAATAAAAACATATAAAGAAAATAGGTAAAAGAATGTTGCCAAAATAGAAGAGCGAGAGGAAATATAAGAAACAGAATCAGTATTTAAAGGATGAAGAGAAAATATTAATGCGGTAATAAGTGGAAATATGCATATATTTTTTGAATTTTTTATTTCACAAAATTTTTGTTCTGNGCCAATTGCATTTTTAAAAAATAATAAAGTTTTTAAAACTGAAAAAAATATTAGAAGTGTAACCCCAATATGGAGCATAAGATTAACCAAGTGGAAACCGAACTCTTTATTTTTTCCTAAGGAATTATTAAATGCATAAGTCCAAAGCAAGACTGGGCGATTTTCAAAAGAAGCTATATTTACAAAGCGATTAAAAGAGTCAAGGTTTGCAATCCAAGGACTAGAAAGCAAGGAAACATCATCAAATTGAAAGGAGCCTTTAAGGGAGTTAAAATATATACCCGTTCCGGATAAAACCAGTAACAAGATGCAGGCCAGTTGTTTTTGAATTAATTTTTGGAAAAGCACTGGATTGACCCCCACAGAAAAAAAGCTTAAAAATTTTCTAAAATGACATTTTTCTTAAAAACCTTAGTTTTAATAAGTATATTCTGTTTGTATATCGTCGATTTCAAAAAGATAGATGAGTGTAATTGATTGATATATTAAGCAAAATATTATTGCTTTTAAATGGTTGATATAAAATGTATACTAATAGTATTTAATTTATAAATTTATTTACATTTTATTTTAACATTTATAAATATTTATAATTTTAGCAAATTATTTTAAGATTTATGAAACTAATTGATAAGCAAACAAATATTCTTACACTTAGAAAAATATCTAATCTATTCCAAACGACTTCATTGGAAATAGATGAGCTATTAGCAATGGTAATGGATGCTGCAAAGGATATTGTAGGGGTAAAAAACGGTTCTTTATTACTGGTTCAAGATGAAAAGACTCTAAAACTGCAATTTTACCAAGCCTCGGGAGAAAATATGGGTCAGTTGAAGAATATTGATTTACCCCCAGGCGTAGGCATTTCTGGACATGTGGCAAAAACTGGAGAATCTATAATTTCCAACGATGTTGTTAATGACCCAAGATGGTATCAAAAAGTAAGTGAGAAGGTTAAAACTACTGTTCAATCAATGGCAAGCTATCCACTTATTCTTGATAAAAAAGTCATAGGTGTTGTTCAGTTTTTGGATAAAGTTGATGACGGGATTTTTACAGAAGAGGACTCGGAAATATTAGAGCGATTTGCAAAGCTAATGGCGAAATTTTTCCAGGTTTCACGAAATAAAAAATTACTTGGAGAAGAATTTGGCCAACTTAAAGACCAGTATTTGCAGCGTTTCGCAATTGTTGGCGAAAGTCCCGCTATAAAAAAATGTATTTCAATAGCTGAAAAAGTTGCAGACTCTAAAGCTTCAGTATTAATAACAGGTGAGAGTGGAACGGGAAAAGAGTTATTTGCTCACTTAATTCATGATCGTGGTCAAAGACAAAACAAACCGTTTATATCGGTTAATTGTGGTGCTATTCCAGCTTCAATATTGGAGCGGGAATTATTTGGCCATGAAAAGGGGGCATTTACCGGGGCTGATTCACAAAAAATAGGACTTTTTGAGGCGGCGGATACGGGTACTCTATTTCTCGATGAAATTGGCGAATTGCCAATGGATATGCAAGTTAAATTGCTCCGTGTCATTCAAGAGGAATCTTTCATTCGTCTAGGTGGAACGAAAAATATAAATGTTGATGTGAGGGTAGTTACAGCTACTAATCGCGACCTTGAAAAGGAGGTACATGATGGAAATTTTAGGCAAGATCTTTATTATCGAATAAATGTTATTAAGATTAACTTACCTCCGTTACGCGAAAAAATGGAAGATTTATCTGATTTAGTTTCCTTTTTTATGAAAAAGCATACTCCAAAAAATCAACCAATTAAAAAATTAGCAAAAAACCTTATCCCTCATTTGATGGGTTATTCTTGGCCAGGTAATATAAGAGAACTGGAAAACTCAGTGGAGCGTGCCATTGTGTTAAGTGATGATGAAGAGCTTACTCCGGATGCTTTCCCATTTGAAAATTCACAGTTACCAATTGAATTAAATGTTGGCTCTACTTTAAAAGAGGCGGGGGATTCATTTCGCAAAACATTTATTACTAACACTTTAAAATCTACATCCGGTAACCGAACTAAGGCTGCAAAAGTTTTAGATGTTCAACGTTCCTACCTCTCCCGTCTGATCAAAGAATTGGAAATCGATTGAATGTTTCCTTTTCAAACTCTGTTAATATATCTCCCGTATTATTAAATTTATCACCGCAACTTGAAAGGGAAGAGATGGTTCTGATTGATGGTAAAAAAGTTTCAGCAGAAGTTCGATCTAGTTTGGTTGAAGAAGCAAAGCAATTGAAAGAAAAAACAGGAAGAGTACCTGGATTGGCGACGGTACTAGTTGGGGATGATCCCGCATCCGCCGTTTATGTTCGAAACAAAAACAAAATATGTCGTGAATTAGGATTTCAATCCTTTGAGCAAAAATTATCTGCTGATACATCCGAGGCTAAATTATTACAGTTAATAAAGGAGTTGAATTCCAATAATGATATACATGGCATATTGGTCCAATTGCCTTTACCAAGTCAAATTGACTCTGAAAAAATTCTTCAAGCAATTAATCCATATAAAGATGTAGATGGTTTCCACCCTATAAATGTGGGTAAGCTTGTGGTAGGTAATGCTTTGTTAACGCCTTGTACTCCAACAGGAATTATCAAATTGTTAGATTACTATGAAATAGAAATTTCAGGTAAGCATGCAGTTGTTTTAGGCAGAAGCAATATAGTTGGGAAACCAGTATCGATGCTATTACTACAACGTAACGCAACCATAACAATTTGCCATTCACGCACCAAAAATCTAGAAGAAATTACACGTAGTGCAGATATTCTAGTCGCAGCTATAGGCAAGGCCAATTTTGTAACAGAAAATATGGTGAGTAAGGGCACCATAGTCATTGATGTAGGGATAAATCGAGTTGATGGGAAATTAACGGGTGATGTTAATTTTGAACCTGTTTCAAAAAAGGTTTCTTATATAACACCCGTTCCGGGTGGCGTTGGGCCAATGACGATTGCCCTTCTCATGGAGAATACCTTAAAGGCNTTTAAAGAATTTATTGATTTAAATTAGAAAATTAAGTTCCAAAAACATAATGATACACAACCAACAAACCCAAACAAAAAAACAATTAGGTTTAGCTAAAAAATCCGAAAACTTTTTGTATGAAGCAGAACCTGTGAGCAACGAAGACGGCCCAAAACCATATCAAGTTAGCGATTTGACTCGTGCTATTAAAGGTTTAATGGAGGACGCTTTCGACTCCATATGGGTTGAAGGAGAAATTTCAAACTTTAGAACCGCGGCATCAGGGCATAGTTATTTTGTGCTTAAGGACAAAAACTCACAAATCCGCTGCGTATTATTTAAAGGATACCGAGGAGGGATAAAATTTCAACCGGAAGATGGAGATCAGGTTTTACTGTTTGGCAGAATTACTGTTTATGATGCTCGCGGGGAATACCAGATTGTTACAGAAAGCATCGAGCCTAGGGGAGATGGAGCTTTACAAAAAGCCTTTGAGCAACTAAAGACCGAATTAGAAAAAGAAGGGTTATTTGATGAAGAGAAAAAACAGCCTCTCCCTGAATTTCCTTGGAAAATCGGTGTGGTTACTTCTTCTACAGGGGCAGCGGTAAGAGATATTCTTAATATAATAAAAAGAAGAAACCCAAAAGTTTCTGTACTACTTTTCCCAACAAAAGTTCAAGGGGAAGGAGCAGCAGAAGAAATTGCACAGGGTATAAAAGAGTTAAATAAAAGGAAAGACATTGATGTAATTATAGTTGGCCGAGGTGGTGGTTCTTTGGAAGACTTATGGGCTTTCAATGAAGAGGTGGTGGCCAGAGCTATTGCAGTTTCTCGTATCCCGATAGTATCTGCTGTGGGACACGAGGTAGATTTCACCATTTCAGATTTTGTAGCAGATTTGCGGGCAGCCACCCCATCCACAGCAGCAGAATTAACAGTTCCTGTTCTTCGAGATACTGTTCAGGAAATTAATTCATTGAATGGAGCACTTACTAGTTCCATGAGGCAGAAGCTCAGATCATATTATGATTTATTAAAAATGTTGATGAGTAGAAGATTTTTTAATCAACCTAAGGAAATTTTCAATCCGCACATTCAGCGAGTTGATGAGCTTCATTCACGTCTAATTCGAGGCCTAGAAAAAGGCTTAATGACACAACAACAGGTATTAAAGGATAAAATACACCGTTTATTCCAGGCTTCCCCAGAAAAACATATTCCCTATTTAAAAGAAAATGTTGGAATGTTGGAAAAAAGAATGTTGCAAATTATTCAATCTCAAATGCTTCTTAATAAGCAATGTTTTGAGGGGGTATTAAAAAATTTAAATGCTTTCAATCCTCTATCCATTTTAGACAGAGGATATAGTATTAGCTCCAAAGATAATAAATCTTTAAAAGATACAGAAGGGGTCAATCCTGGAGACTCTATTCAGGTAAGACTTTCAAAAGGAGCTCTTGACTGCACAGTAAAAAAAATAATAGAAAAATAATAGAATGGGTATTGATATTTAAATAGAAATGACCACGAAACCTAATTTTTAAATTGATTTTTGCAATATAAACTTGGTTTTAAAGAGGCTGATTATGAGTGAAATTAAATTTGAAAAAGCCATTCAAAGGCTTGAAAAAATCGTCGATGACCTTGAAAAAGGTGAGATGGATATTGATAAGTCCCTAGAGATTTTTGAAGAAGGGATCAAGATGTCCCGAGTTTGCTCCAAAAAACTTAACGAAGCTGAGGCTAAAATTGAAAAACTGACCAAAAATCAAAAAGGTGAACTAGTAACGGAACTTTTTCCAGTGGAAGAGGAAAATGATCAATAAAAAAAATAAATTGCGCCTCGATCAATTATTGGTAAAAAAAAAATTGTTGCCACAAGAGAAAAAGCCAGGGCCGTAATTCTTGCCGGAAAAATAAGGATAGAAAATGAAATATCAGATAAGCCAGGAAAGCTTTTCGATGAAAACGTAAATATTCATTTTCTGGGCGAGGATCATCCTTTTGCCAGTCGCGGTGGGATTAAACTGCAACACGCTTTAGAGCAATTCGAAATTAATGTGGAAAATAAAGTGATTTTAGATATTGGGGCTTCCACAGGAGGTTTTACAGATTGCCTTTTGCAAAAAGGTGCTAAAAAAATTTATTCGGTGGATGTTGGTTATGGACAACTGGATTGGAAATTAAGAAATGATCCTCGTGTTATTTGTATGGATCGAATCAATGCNCGAAACTTAAAACGTGAAGATTTATTCGATGATCCACAACTAGTAGTAATTGATGTATCTTTTATTTCTTTAACACTAATTTTACCCCCCCTATTTAAAATTTTAAAAAATCGAAATGAATTAGTTGCCCTAGTCAAACCTCAATTTGAAGTTGGAAAAGACGAAGTTGAAAACAAGGGAATTATCAAGGATGCTAAAAAAAGAACTAACGTGTTATTTCGATTAA
Source organism: Nitrospina sp. (assembly GCA_002721515.1). Taxonomy (GTDB): domain Bacteria; phylum Nitrospinota; class Nitrospinia; order Nitrospinales; family VA-1; genus UBA8687. Next base: position 54,888 of record PBKP01000022.1, on the reverse strand, counting down.
ATAATTTTATTTCTGAACAATCTTGGGTTTTGTCTCATTTAACAGAGTCCCCAATACAAGGTCAGAAAGGTAATCGCGAATATTTTTTACACTGTGTTCCCACAGGAAATTCTTTAAATGAAGACGATATAAGAAAAGTGGTTGGTGACTAAATTTCGTCTTTGTAAACTACAAAGCTATTAGCAGCGTACACAAGGTGAGTATCTCCCCATTGTTGGCTGGATTGAGTATCCCATTGGTTCTCATTCTCGAGTAGTTTCATTCGGACACCTCCTGTCCCCCCAAAAATAAGCAAGGCAACCCCATCTCCTGACTCTTCAACTTTACAAGCATAAGCAGGGCAAGGAGAGTTTGTTTCCGCATTCCAACCAGTTATTTGAACAGGTTGGTCCTCACCATTAATATTGTATTTGATGCAATATAACTCCCGGGCAGGGCTGATTTCTCTATAAACCATGTCAAAACTTCGTTCAACATTGGGGTTGGGTTCTATTTCCAAAAACAAAGAGCTTCTCCGTTTGTTTGTATTTTAATATTTTACTATTTTTTTTGTNNGNAGGTAAAGTACAGCCAGAAGAANCGATATTNTTAAATTATTCTTTCTAATTCCTTAAACATGNGTAAAATGATTACATTTTCGATCAGAATTTTAAGTAATCGTATAGGAAAGAGGATGAAATTATGCATAGATTGGTTTTATTAAGGCATGGGCAAAGTCAATGGAATTTAGAAAACCGGTTTACAGGGTGGACCGATGTTGACCTAACTGATCAAGGAAAAAATGAAGCCAAGACAGCTGGGGATCTTTTTTTAAAAGAAGGTTTCACTTTTGACCTTGCCTATACCTCTGTATTAAAGCGTGCGATTAGAACTTTGTGGATCGTTCTTGATAAAATGAACTTAATGTGGATTCCTGTTATTCGGGCTTGGCAACTTAATGAAAGNCATTACGGTGCTTTACAGGGTTTAGATAAAGCGGAAACCGCAGAAAAGCATAGTTCAGAACAGGTAAAAATCTGGCGCCGCAGCTATGAAACCCCTCCTCCTTCATTAGGTGACGACGATGAAAGACTTCCAGCAAAAGATCCGAAGTATGCCGAGGTACCTATAGAGGCACTTCCTAAAGCTGAGGCTTTGAAACACACGGTTGATCGTTTCATACCCTACTGGTCAAAAGAAATTGTTCCTGCAATTAAGTCTGGTAAGAATGTTTTGATCTGTGCGCATGGAAACAGTTTGCGTGCCCTTGTTAAGCATCTGGATAAGGCAAGTGACAAAGAAATTGTAGAATTAAATATCCCTACAGGAATTCCCTTAGTGTATGAACTTGATAATAATTTACAACCAATTAAACACTATTATTTAGGTGATCCCGAAGTTGCAAAAAAAGCTGCTGATGCGGTTGCGAACCAGGCGGCCGGTGGTAAATAAAGATGAAATATTTCAGATGGAGTAAAATAGACTATTAGCTCATATAATTAAAATCTTTACTATTTTTTAGTTATTCGTATGAGGATTCTAAAACTCAATTGAGGAAAACTATTATGTCCATACCCGCTGATAAAGAAGTAAGTTTTCGAGAAAGTGTCAACCTCTGTTGTGATATAGCAATGGGTACACTTGATATCCCGGAGGGGATGGCTAAATACATTCGAAATGTAAATAACGTTTACCAAGTTCGGTTTCCCGTCAAAATTAAAGGACAGATTGAAACATTTATTGGNTGGAGGGCAGTTCATAGCGATCACAGNTTGCCTGCAAAAGGTGGNATNCGTTTTGCTCCTAATGTAAACCAAGATGAGGTAGAAGCTCTTGCTGCTTTGATGTCTTATAAATGCGCTTTAGTCGATGTTCCCTTTGGAGGCTCTAAAGGCGGACTCCTAATTGATCCCAAAAAATATGAACGCGAAGATATGGAGCGCATCACCCGACGTTTTGCTTACGAATTGATTCAGAAAGATTATATAAGTTCGTCGACCAATGTACCGGCACCCGATATGGGAACAGGACAACGCGAAATGGGTTGGATTGTAAGTACTTACACCTCACATCGTCCAGGCGATATTAATCATTTGGGTTGTGTTACGGGAAAGCCAGTAGCCATGGGAGGTATTCAGGGTCGTGTTGAGGCAACGGGTCGTGGTGTTGTATTTGGTCTGCGTGAGTTTTTCCGTCATCCGGAGGATGTTAAAAATGCCAATTTGGAAGGAAACTCATTAGAGGGGAAATCGATTATTATTCAGGGTTTAGGAAATGTGGGTTATTACACAGCTAGTATTTTGCATGATGAAGATAGGGCAAAAATCATTGCTATTTTGGAATGGGATGGGGCTTTGTACGATCCAAACGGTATCGATGTAAAGGATGTGTATCAATACAAAATAAATAATCGTGGNGGTNTAAAGGGTTATAAGAAAGCACAATATTTTGAAGATAGNAAAGTTTTTCTCGAAAAGGAATGTGANATTCTCATTCCGGCGGCAATGGAGGGGGTTATAAACCGTAGNAATGCNGCAAATATCGAGGCAAAACTTATTGCCGAAGCTGCAAATGGTCCAGTTACTTTTGCTGCTGAAGCATTACTNAAAGAAAAGGGTACTGTTATTATTCCCGATGTTTATTTAAATGCCGGNGGCGTTACGGTTTCTTACTTTGANTGGATCAAAAANCTCTCGCATATCCGNTTTGGTCGNATGTCAAGGCGATANGAAGAAGTGCAAAGCGAACATATTATTCAAGCCATAGAACANACNGGTAACAAGGTTNCNCAGGAACTAGTAGAAAAATTGAGTAGTGGTGCCAATGAAATTGATCTCGTANGATCTGGACTTGATGATACAATGTGTAAAGCATTTCAAGAAATCCGAAANAAATATTGGTCAAATGANAAAATTACCAACTACCGAACAGCTGCAATGGCATTGGCAATAGAAAAAATCCACACGGCGTATCGAACCATGGGCATATATCCCTAGTATATAACAACGAAAAATTTTAATTTTCTTTGATAACTGGTAACCACAGATAAATAGGACAAGATAAACTTCCTCATAGAATCTTACATTGGGGATATTTAGGTAATATGCTACGTTGGTTCACAATCCAAGCACTCCGAAAGGTCAGAATAATCGCTAGAGATACATGCTTCTTCTATTACTCAAGAAGGATTTTCTTATATAACTTAGTTCATTCATTTTCTTTTCTCTAGCATTCTAATCAATAAGGATGAACTCATAAATATGCAAAAACAAGGTCTCGTTTATTTTGATATATGGCGTGCAGATTTGAGGATTTTGCTTGAAAAATTTAAAACTTGGCGTTCAAATACAAGACACTATTTTCTAAAAGTTTTTATTTTTTTCGTATTTCTAAATGACCTTGCCTATTGGTTTGCCATCGCCACTGCTTATCCGGAATTGCTTTCCGGGGATGAATTGCTTCATTATTTAAAAGTGCAAATACCTGTGGCCATTCTGGGTGCTCTGTTTGACAGTGTATCTTTATACATCACGCTTTTAGTTGTATATAGGGCACTCCGTTCCCCCTCAAATTTAAGCTATATTTCCCATCTAAGCATCGATTTGTTAATTGCTTTTGCCGCAACCTTTTGGGTTTTAATTGTTTTTTCTATTTCAGGTTGGCTCGTTAGTTTTCTTCCTGGTGAAAAAATCGTCCAATCGCAAGTAAAGGCCCAGTTTAATAATGAAACACTTTCCGATCGGGGCAAACTTTATGAAAAAAGAGTTGCGGCCGCAATAAATAATCCGACCGGTGAAAATGAGATAAAAAATATCTATTTTGGAATTGTTATGGGACTTTCTGCGATGATCCCAACGGCAGTACATATTTCCTGTGCGCTATTTTCCATGCGCCTGTTTTTCCGGTACGGTGAAACATAACTTGGTATTTTTGGTCTATCCTTACAACTTTCCCAAAGAACCATTGGTTATATTGGTAAATGAAAAGGATGAATAAAACCTCGAAAAAAAGAAAAAAGTAGATGATTGGAAACCTATTATTTCTAGATCCATACCTATGAAAAATAAAAATAGTTTTGTAGACCCTGCTCATTGCCCTTGGGTAGGTGTTGTTATTTTAATTTTGTTTTTGGCAATGATTCCTGTTTGGCCATTTGAAGGTAATTTGTTAGGAGTTCCTATTTGGTCTATGTTTGCACTTTTAGTCAGCATCTTTACCAGTTTTTTTATCGCATATGTAACACTTCGAGTTTGGCAGGACCCTGATAATGAGGAAGAGAAGAATGTCTGACGTTTTGCCTTTTGGATCTGATGCTTTAATCGCAGTTGCCATCTATGTTTTAAGTCTCTTGTGCATTGGTTTCTATGCTTATTGGAAAAGACAAAAAGATGATATGCAGGATTTTTTTTTAGCTGGTCGTAATCTGGGTTTTACTATTCTGTTTCTTACTTTATATGCCACGCAATATAGTGGAAATACTTTATTAGGGTTCAGCGGGGCTACTTATCGAGAAGGTTTGAGTTTTCTTGTTTGCGTACATTTCATGACAGCAATTGTTGTCTGTTATTTATTATTTGCTCCTCAACTTTTTCGACTTAGTCGAGAAAATCAATTTTTGACTCCAGGGGATTTTATCTATCATAGGTACCAAAGTCAGGCTTTACGTATTATGGTCACAGTGATTATGGTTTATGCACTAGCAAACTTTACTTTAGCTCAAATGCGGACATTAGGAACAGCATTTGCTGGAATTTCTCAGGGGCGTATTCCGATGTGGTTTGGGGTTATAGTACTTGCACTAGTTATGCTTATCTATGAGTCATTAGGGGGCATGCGAAGCGTTGCATGGACCGATGCTATTCAAGGTGGTATTTTATTGGTGGGATTTCTAATTTTAATTACTTTGGCTTTTTCTCAATTTGGAAGCATTCCTAATGCGATTGAAAAATTGGCAAGTAACCCAGAAACGTTCCATAAGATTAAACGTCCTGATGCGGAAGGGGCCCGAAACTGGGTAAGCTTTATTTTGTTAGTTGGATTTGGGGCGGCAATTTATCCACAAGCCATCCAAAGGGTTTATGCTGCCAGAGGGGTCAGCACATTAAAACGTTCTCTAGCGACGATGGCCTTTATGCCTCTTTTTACCGCTTTGGTATCAGTGATNATTGGACTATTGATGGCAGCCCATNTTCCTGAATTAGGAAAAGGTTTCACAGGCAGCGAAGTCATTCCTTCTGAAACGGTATTGACGCAAATGTGTGCTGAAATAATGCAACAATCTGCATTTGGTTACTGGTTAGTGGTTCTAATTTTTTCATCGTTGTTGGCAGCCGTCATGTCTACAGCCGATTCAGCTCTTCTGAGTATCAGCTCTATGATTACCCATGATATTTATGGACAAGCAATTCGNCCCGATGCAGACCAAAGGCACTTAACTCAGATTGGAAAAAAAGTAACTTGGTTTTTAATGATTCCCATAGTTTGGGCAGCGCTAGCCTATGAAGGAAACCTTATACAACTTTTAAAAATAAAATTTGAATTATTGATTCAGTGTGTACCAGCAATATATCTGGGTGTTCATAGTAAAACATTAGATACTCGCACAGTAATTATCGGACTGATAGTTGGAATTTCCGTAACCTTAATTTTAGTTGCATTGAATTGGCATACCGTTAATGGTATTCATTCAGGGATAATTGGTTTAGCAGTAAATTTGGCAATATGCTTTGCTGGGATTTTAAAAAATGGTAGTAGCCAGGTTGATTAGTCAATCAAAATCGACTTTTCCTTTAAAAACATNAACGGTTAGATATACCGATATGATCTCAAAATTTTGTAAAAATTAATGGTAATTGCTTGTTGTCTCATGCCAATGTATGATAGCCGCCGGAAAATAAAAGTGATAGAAAATAAATAAATTATGTCGGAATTAGATAAATCCCAATATGATCAGAGTGGCGTTTCAAGCCAGGGCGCAGAGACCGCACTTTCTGGATTACTTAAGCATGTTTTACCAACACGCAAGTTCAGTAATCGTTACCCTCTTGCCGCAGACATTGGTTATTTCGCGAATGTAATTGATTTGGGCAATGGTCAGGGCATAGCTTTTGGTACGGATGGTGTCGGCACAAAAATTATTGTCGCTGAATTGCTCAATCGTTATGACACCATTGGTATTGATTGCGTGGCCATGAATGTAAATGATGTTATTTGCGTAGGGGCATGCCCGGTTAGCATGGTCGACTATATTGCTTGCTCACATACGGATTCTAAAATTTTTGACCAGTTAGGAAAAGGGTTGGCAGAAGGGGCGCGGCAATCAGATATCAGTATTTCAGGAGGAGAAATTTCGCAGATCCGAGAAATTATTTCTGGTATTGACTTAATTGGTGCATGTATTGGCCACGTTTCTCTAAATAAAGTTAATACAGGAAAAAATATTAAACCAGGAAACCTAATTGTAGGATTAGCATCGAGCGGTGTGCATTCTAACGGACTGACTTTGGCACGCCGTGTTTTGCTAGGGGAATCCATTGAAGAGCAGAAATCTAGAGTAAATGATTATGAAGAATTCTTGGGGCAGACTTTGGGGGAAGCCTTACTGGAGCCCACTCGGATTTATGTGAAGCCGGTAATGGAAATGCTCGGATCGCAAATTGATTTAAAGGCAATGGTTCATATTACAAGTGGAGGGTTTTGTAATCTTAATCGCGTGGAATCCGAAAATATTCGTTTTGTAATTGATGACTTACAACCTGTTCCTGAAATTTTTAACCTTATTCAGGATCGAGGCGCTGTAAGTGAAGCGGAAATGTTTGAAGTCTTCAATATGGGAACAGGATTTTGCCTTATTGTAGAAGGAGAGCAAGAAGTAGAATCTATAACTAAAATTTGTAACAAGCATAATCTTCCTTGCAAGGTTATTGGTCATGTCGAAGAAAGCCATAGTAAAGAAGTTTCTCTCCCTAATAAACAACTTGTCGGAAAAGGAAGTCGATTTTCATAGCAATTGTTTTAAGCTTGCTTTTTATTTTTGGATCCTACTGCAACTATAGTCTAGATTATTAATTCCATTTAAAACCTTCATAGCCTTTTTTCAAGTAAAGTTTGCCAGTATTCGCTGCCCAAAATTGAATCCAAATGTTGAAATGCTAAAAACAATTTTATTGAAAAATTAAATATTGTTTAGGTCAAGGGTTAAAAAATGAAGATGGATAAATTACAAAATATTATTAATTTAAACCAACACCCAATTAATAACCTTAACCCTTACACTCTAGATTGTAAGGAAAAGTTAAAAAAAATTCCATTCTTGTATTGAAAAACTTTCTCAAGCCGGAAGCCTTGGCGAAAATGAAGCTGGAAGCAAAAACTTTGCAAGCCAACGCATTTTATAGTTTTCAAAAACATAATGTTTTACTTTCTGAAAAAAATAAAGAATGGAGTGATGACCATCCTTGCAATATTGAGGTAGTGAGCAATAAAGGTTGCGTTCCTCACGACCTGATTCCAGACAACTCTTGTTTGAGATCTATTTATAATTCAGAAATATTTCAACGATTTTTAAAAACAGTTCTATCTCTTCCAGAAATACATCCTTATACGGACAATTTATCATCCATCAACTATAATTATTATAATTATAAACAGCAATTAGGTTGGCATTTTGATAATGCCTCTTTTGCTATTTCTCTTATGGTTCAGTCACCAGAATCGGGGGGAACGTTCCAAATTTTAAAAGATGTCCGTTGTGTTGAAAAAAATAAAATTAATTTTTCTAAAATTGAAGCTGTTTTAAAAAATAAAACTAAGGTGCAGGAAATAAAACTGGAGGAAGCTACATTAGTTCTTTTTAATGGAAATAATTATTTACATCGAGTTACACCAGTTACTTCTAAAAAGTCACGTATATTAGCTACTCTAAATTACAATTTAAAAAAAAATATAAAACTATCTGAGAATGCCAGATTAATATTCTTTGGAAGGTTGAATTAATTCTTTTATGTTTTTTATGGGAACAGAATATACGAGAATATAAAATGAGCTTTTTCACAGCCAGACCATCTTCCACGAATTTTCAAGTGGATAATCCATTTTTCCTAAATATTATGGATAATCCTAATTGGCAGCGACAATTTGGTAATAATCACCCTATAAAGCTGGAAATTGGTTTTGGAATGGGCGAATTCCTGGTTGCCATTGCCAAGCAGGAACCTCATTATAATTTTGTTGGAATTGATTTTTCTCATGTGGCCATAAAAAAATTATTAGATAGGATTGAAACTTTTAAATTAAAGAATATTCGAATAGTTTTTGGAGATATTAGGCAGAAACTTCCTACTCTATTTAAGGATGAAGAGTTGGACTCCATTTATATTAACTTACCCGATCCTTGGCCTAAGAAAAGGCACTCCAAACGAAGATTGATAAATCCAGAACTGGTTAAACAAATTTCCAAAAAATTAGCTTCATCAGGGAAAGTATATCTTGCAACTGATAGTAAAAACTATGCTGACGAGATATTAGAATATTTCAATGCCGATTCTTTGTTGAAAAATATAAATGGAGAGATGGGCGTTCTTAACCAAAGATCCCATTTACCGAAAACAAAATATGAAAAAAGTTTTCTTTATGCAAAAGATAAAATTTATTATCTAGACTTTGTAAAAACGGTAGGTGAGTTGCCATTTAAAATTCAGGAGAATAATGAAACGATTCACCCATCTGGACTTAGTAATGATGAATATTTGACCTTCAAATTTAAAAAGGCCGAAGCAAATGCCAAAGATGCTTGTGACCTTAAACTTTTAGCAGACCAGTTAGCAGAGGCGGGAGACTTGGAATGGGCCCGTAGTATATACTTGAAAGCCCAAGTAAAAGCAGAAGACAGCTTGGATTTGAATTGGCTTGGTTATAGCGTTGTATTAGTTCTTAAAGATAATGATTGGGCTATAAAAATTTTCCAAGAAGCCGAACTAAAAGCAGAAAATAGTTTGGATTTGAATTGGTTGGCATACAGTATTTTTGAAAGCCTTGGCAATAAAGGCTGGGCAAAGGATTTATTTAAAAAAGCAGAAACTCAAAACGAAAATATTCGCGATATGTGCGATCTTGCTGAAAGTGTTTTAGAAATATTAAACGATGAAAAATGGCAGTTTAATATTTATAAAAAAGCAGCAGCTAATGCTAAAGAGTACTCTGATTTTTATGAGCTTGCGGATAATGTCTTTACCAAACTAGCTGACAAGAAATGGGCTTGCAAGTTATATAATAAAGCTGAAGAAAAAGCTGAGGATTGTTGCGACCTTATCGGTCTAGCGGAATGCTTTATAGAAAAGCTTGGAAAGCGCGAAGAGGCGAGTCGTATTTATAAAAAAGCAGAGACTCAGGCCGAAGATANTTTAGATTTTTNTTGTNTGGCTGAAAGTATTGCTGAAAATATGGGTGATAAAGAATGGGTAGATAAAGTTTTTAANAAAGCGCAATTATCATTTAAATGAAAAAAATAATCATANCCCTAAAAAGGCTCTGGTTCATTGCTAGAAAGGCCCGTGTTGCAGTTTTACTTTCTACATTAAAAATGTGAATTATAATCTTGGGTTTAAGGAAGGACCTTTGCAAGAAAAACGAGNCCAACAGCGACAGGGGTTATGAACCGGATCAAGAATTCCCAGCACTGTATCCATGGGAAACCAGATGCGCTTTCTTGTATTTCAATTTCCTCACTNGCATTTTGAGTTCCCCATATCCAACCAACAAATATTGCTGTCAACATTCCTCCTAATGGTAGTAAATAATTGGATGCAATATTGTCCACATGGTCAAAAAAAGTCATGTTCATTAGTTTAAAATCAGACATGATGCCAAAAGATAGACCGCTAGGGATACCAAAAGCAAAAATTGTAAAACCTACGATTATTACCGTTTTTTTACGTTCCCATCCTCGCTGATCAATAAAATAGGCGACTACTACCTCGAGTAGAGAAATACCAGAGGTGATTGCAGCAATACCCAACAATGTAAAAAATAGTACAGATACAATCTGTCCCATNGGAATATTTGTGAATACGGTAGGCAAAACACTGAAAACAAGGCTTGGTCCTTCGGTGGGCTCTAGGCCCATTGCAAAAACGGCAGGAAATATAACCATTCCAACAAGTAAGGCAATCATCGTNTCAAACATAACCACGTAAAACGTGGAGGAAGTTAGGTTTTCTTTATCCGATAGATAACTGCCGTATGTAATCATACATCCCATTCCCAAGCTAAGAGAAAAAAATGCCTGCCCAAGAGCAATGAGTATGGTGTTGGAATTAATTTTACTGAAATCAGGACTCAGATAAAAAGTTACACCTTCCATAGCTCCATCAAGGGTGAGCGAGCGAAACATCAATAGAAACAGGAAAAATACCAAGGTAGGCATTAAAATATCACAAGCTTTTTCAATACCACCATGGATACCCCTTAAAACGATAGCTATACAAACCCACATAAACAAAGCATGATAAAAAAGAGTTTCTCCCGTGCTACCTATAAAATTTCCAAAAAATGTACCTGCTTCTTTTGGTGTGGTGAAAGACAGTACACTGCCTGTTATAGATTTAACAACATACGCAAAAGTCCACCCACCCACCACTCCGTAAAAAGAAAGAATAAGAAATCCAGCGAGCACACCCATATATCCGATACCGACAAATGCTTTTTGCGGTGCGATAGCTTTGAAAGCGCCAACAGGGTTGAGGTTGGTTTTGCGTCCCAGAGCAAACTCAGCCAGCATTATAGGTGTGCCGATGACAAATATGCATAAGAGATAAATGAGAACGAATGCTCCCCCACCATTTTCTCCGACTATGTATGGAAATTTCCAAACATTTCCAAGCCCAACCGCGGAACCGGATGCGGCAAAAATAAATCCAAGTCGACTTTTCCAAAAGCCACGTTGATTATTNCTTTCGATCTTCATGAAAATAAGAGTATATTTTTAAGGTAATTATTTAATTCTATTATGTGAGGCTTCGCCCTGGAAAAAAAAATCAAAGATATTATTGAGAATATTCCCANGTTACCAGGAATTTATATCATGAAGGATAGCCAGTCAGAAATCCTTTATATAGGAAAAGCAAAAGTACTTAGAAATCGGGTGCGTTCTTATTTTCAAAATTCACGTAGTCTTCATCCCAGAGCTCGAATTTTTCTGAACAAAGTCAATGACATAAAATTTTTAACCACAGAAACAGAAGCTGAAGCGCTGATCCTTGAAAGCAACTTCATAAAAAAACACCAACCAAAATATAATGTATTGCTCAAGGACGATAAGAATTATCCTTACTTACGATTGACTACGCAAGAAAAGTTTCCTCGCTTGGAAGTGGTNCGCTCTGTTAAAAAAGATAAAGCCACATATTTTGGTCCATATACGATGGTGAAAGAAGTGCGTGAAACCATTCGCCTTATTTACAAAATATTTCCTCTTCGCCAGAGTAAAGACAANTTAGATGGAAATCCTTTACGCCGTCCATGCCTAAATCATCAGATGGGACGATGCCTGGCTCCTTGTGCGGGTTTAGTGTCTACTAAGGATTATTCAGAAGTTGTAGAAGATGTTTCTTTATTTTTAAAAGGTAAAAATACTACTCTAATAAAAAACCTTAAAACAAAGATGGACGCGGCATCCCATGAAACCCGATATGAAGAAGCAGCTGTTATTCGAGATAAAATTGCCGCGGTACAAACGGTTCTAGACAAACAAAAAATAATTTCAACCTCATTGGAGGATCAAGATGTGATTGCATATTGCTCTGAGAAAGAGCAGGCCATTGCACAAGTTTTAATTATTCGATCTGGAAAAATGTTGGGAGAAAAAATCTTTCAATTAAAATCTTTAAATGAAATGAAAGAAGAAGAAACCCTTTCTTCATTTTTAAAACAATATTATTCAGAAGAATCTCTACTGCCAGCAGAGATTTTATTACCTCATTCAATAGAAGACATAGATTTAATCGAGAATTGGTTGTCTGAGAAAAAAGGAAAGCGATTGCGCCTTGAAGTTCCGGTAAAAGGTAAGAAAAAAAACCTAGTTCGAATGGCAGAAGAAAACGCCAGTTTTGCTATGAGAATGGAACAAGACAAAGGTGAGGTGGGAACTCGTTCCTTGGAAGAACTGCAAACTGCTTTAGGCCTAAAACATTTTCCTAAAATAATTGAAGGTTTCGATTTGTCAAACATTTTCGGATCTCATGCGGTGGGTTCCATGGTCGTTTTTGAAAATGCTTTTGCAGAAAAATCAAAATATCGTCGTTATAAAATTGAGACGGTTAAAGGAATAAATGATTATGCGATGCTGCGAGAGGTTATGACTCGGCGGTATATTCGTCTTATAAAAGAAAACTCTTCCTTACCAAATTTAATACTTGTTGATGGTGGTAAGGGACACTTAAATGCTGCGTATGATGTTTTATATGGTCTCGACCTTATGGATCGAGTAGATTTGGCCTGTATTGCTAAGGGAAAGTTCCGAAATAATTTGGCAACAGATGAAGTTTATTTACCGTACAAGAAAACCCCGGTTCTTTTTTCTGACAATTCGCCTTCTCGTTTTTTAATGCAACGTATTCGTGATGAAGCGCATCGATTCGCCATCACCTACCATCGTAGGTTGCGTAGCAAGTCTACTATGGAGTCTCCTTTGGAGTTGATTCCTGGAATTGGGAAAAAGCGCCGCCTCATGCTTCTCAAACAATTTGGCAGTTTTGAAAATATTTTAAAAGCATCGTTGGAAGAATTGATGGCTCTGCAAGGAATAACGAAATCTTTAGCAGAAAAAATCCACGCTCTTGGCAAATAAGACAAATAGATAGGTTTTTTATTTAATTTTTAAACCATCGTTGTACTTCAGCTTAAATTCAAATTTTAGTATAAANTTANCCTCAGAAAGGCTAATTTAGAGCAGCTAAACTAAAAATTGTGGCTTGCCGATAAGGCTAAGGTACTATAAATAATTAAATTTAAGCAGATTATTCAGGAGATTAATTTAATCTCTATGTAGGAGACCAGTAATGAAAATAGATTTAAAAAAAACAGTTTATTTATTTTTTATAATAATGTCTTTTTACGGATTCTCCATTGCAAATGCAAGTTGGGCGGAAACAGAGGTTACAATTTTAAAGGACGCAAAAGCACTTGAGAAAATTGAAAAAGATTATTTTAACAAGCGACTGAAAAATGATTTAAAGGGAGTTTACCAACACCAGCACCCTAATTTCAAAAAAGCCATTTCGATTGAAGAATTTTTGTATTTTGAGGGGCGTGTGGTTTCTGGATACCGTAATGGAGCAATGGGTCATATTTCTGGAGGAATGATTCCAACCATGAGCTGGATTAAAAAAAACTTTACGAAAAAAGATGCTTTAGGGTTTCCAAGAAAGAGTTATTATAAATGGTTTTATAATCCATTTATCCAAGTAAAAGATTATAATTTAGAAAAAATCTCTATAAGTAAGGATGGCAAATATGCCATGGTGAAAATTATATTAAAAGGTCGAGAGCGAATCAATCCGGCTCTAGTTCGTGAAAATATATCATTTGACTTCACCCGATCACATATTGATTTTTGGGAAAAAGTAGAGGGAAAATGGGTAATCACAGTTCTTGCAGATTCTTCGTCTGTAAGTGGTGGGCAACGCACCATGTACTTTATTCCTAATAATAATGATGCTTGGGGGAAAAAAGAATATATTCACGTCGATACGGAAGATTTGTTGGCAATGCCAGATGCAGACCGGCATGCAGTTAAATAAATCAGAGGAAAGCGTGAAGATTGATTTGCCTTTTCATAAGGCGTGGTTAGAAGAAGCAGAACATTGTGAAGTCAAAGACACTTTAAATTCAGGATGGTTGACCACAGGACCAAAAGTCAAAAACTTTGAGGAGGCTTTCTGTAATTACATTGGTTGTAAACANGCTATAGCTTTAAACTCATGTACGGCCGGATTAAACCTTGCTTTAGGTATACATGATTTTCCTGAAGGCGATGAGGTCATCACTACCCCGATGACTTTTCCTGCAACGGCAAATGTTATCATTTTGCAAAAAATGAAACCAGTCTTGGTAGACATTAAGCCGGGTACTCTACTAATAGATCCAAAAAAAATTGAAGAAAAAATTACTAAGCGGACACGGGCTATAATACCAGTTCATTTTGCCGGACATCCTTGTGATATGGATGCCATTAATGATTTAGCTGAAAAGTATAAATTAGTGGTTATTGAAGATGCCGCGCATGCNATAGAAACTAAATATAAAACGAAAAANATAGGTAATATGGGCAACACCGCTTCTTTTAGTTTTTATGCCAACAAAAACATTACTACGGGCGAAGGAGGAATGGTAGTTACTAATGATGATGAGTTGGCCAAAAAATTCCAAATCATGCGATTACAGGGAATTAGCCGAGATGCCTGGAAAAGGTATGGGAAATCAGGTTACACCCATTGGGAACAAAAAATGGCAGGTCATAAATGCAATATGTCAGATATCAATGCTGCAATTGGTATCCATCAGTTAAAGAAAATAGATATATTTTTAAATATTCGGCGTAAATACGTTGCTATGTATGACCGTGGGTTCGCCGATATTCCTGAAATCCAAACTCTGGTTTGTCATGATAATGTTGATCATGCTCATCACCTTTATATTATTGCATTGCGGCTTGAACAATTAGCAGTCGATCGCGATGGGTTCCTCGGCGCCATGCAGGAAGCTGGTATTGGTGTAGCGGTTCATTATATTGCTTTACATTTGCAACCCTTTTACGTAAAAAATTTTAATACCAAACCCCAGGACTATCCTATCGCCTCAAACTATTCTGAGAGAATTTTATCTATTCCGTTATACCCAAAAATGTCAGAAGCTGATGTTGAAAGAGTCATATACACCGTGAAAGGAATAGTAGAGAAATTTCGTCGGTAAATTCTTATTATTTTTGCTTAGCTAAAATTTTATTGCTGTAATAAGCTTTTTAATAGAACCAGATTGAAGAGCCTGAAATATTTTTTCAACTTGTTTTAAAATTTCACTTTCATCCTTAAATTTTAGTATTAATTGCATCTCATCGTTTTCAAAAGTTTCCTGATATTTAAATCGCGTTTTTTCGTCTAATTTTGCTTCATCGAGTGCAAGAGCTACCCGCTTTTCTAAATCGTATAATACCGGGTATCTTTTTTGTTTCAGAATTTTAAAAACCTCATTATATTTTTGTGAAGGCAAAAGGTTGTCATTTTTTAAAACTTCTATTATTGAAGGGGAGGATAAAATATCTTTTGGAGATATATTGTCACGTCGAGAAATTTCTTCGACAAATTCAAGTAAGTCACGCCACTTGTTTGCATTAGGTCTCGTTTTAGTAAAAAAGTATTCAGCAATTTTTTGATCTTCAATAGTCCATAGATAAAACATTTTAAAAATTTTGACAGGAATCTTAAAGCGATGTAAAAGTTTTTGTAATTCAGATTCAATTTTTTTCACTGAAATAAGGTCTTGGAAGATTTTTTTGCTGCGTTCTAGTCTCAGTAAAGACATATAATTATTAATTATGGCGTCTTCATGCATTCCTTCAGTAATTAGCTTATTAAGAATGCGCCCTTTTTCGATATCGCTATAATGTTGGGTTGAAAAGTTTTCTTTTAGGTTTAGCACTAGAGCATTTTCCATGTTTGGCGATAAAAACGCTGGTATGTGTGTAAACCCTGATTGAATAGCAGCCTGTACCCGTTTGTGGCCGCTGATTATTTTATAAGGTTTGATTTTAGAACAAATACTTATAGGATGACGTATACCAACTTCTTTTACCGAGTCCAATAAATTTTTTGGACAAACGTCCATTGAAAATTTTGTCCAGTGGTTTTCCAGATCAATTTCGGTCAACAGAACTTCTGTAAGTGATTCTAGTTTCATGTTTTTAAAGGTTCGACAAATTCTATTTTTAATTCTTCCCTTATTTTTATTAGTGGGGTGCTTTGAAAATGTACCTAATGGAATGGTTTTCATTCCTGCTGGAGAGTTTACCATTGGTTCGAACAAAGAAGACAAAGAAAACCATGCACTTTCCTTGGGGCTTGATAAACCTTGGTATTCCGATGAGTCTCCGAAAAGGAGAATAAATATTCCCGGTTTTTATATCGATCGCTATGAAGTAACTAATTTACAATACTATATTTTTTGTCAAGCAACGGATCATAAACCCCCTCGCCATTGGGGAGGCCAGAAATATCCTGATGGCATGGATAACTTTCCTGTAACTCACGTTAGTTTTTTTGATGCCGCAGCTTACGCAGAGTGGGCCGGGAAAAGGTTACCTTTTGAAGCAGAATGGGAAAAAGCAGCACGTGGGCGGGCAGGATTTATCTACCCTTGGGGAGACGATTTTAAATTCGGAGTCGCTAATTTATCAGATTCGCCTAGAAACAAGACTGGACAAGGATTAAAGCCAGTTGGCAGTTTTTCAAAAGGCAAGAGTCCTTATGGGGTACAAGATATGGTTGGCAATGTGTGGGAATGGGTTTGGGAATTTTATCAACCCTATCCCAATAATAATTTTAAATCTCCGGCATATAGTAAAAAACATTATGTAGTTCGTGGAATGTCCTTTATGGGAGTTGGGCATTTTAACAAAAAAGATTTTCAAAAAGTAGTTGCCCTAAAGGCACGCGCTTCTTATCGAGAGCATCTTACCCCTTTTGCAAGTAAGAAGGATCTTGGTTTCCGTTGTGCTAAAGATCGTCCTCCAATAATGGAAAGAATTTTTGGTATAAAAAACAACTAAAGAAGAGATAAAAGGTAATATTTAAATATAACTGGTTTTTAAAATTGCTCTAACTAGTTTAAAAAGTTCAAGGCTATTAAGTTTAAATATTTTAGTAGGATTCAAATTGAAAGATTTGGATTAAATTTTAATTGAATAATGCCATTGAAAAAGCATTGGTTTCCTAGTAATTTAACTTCGAGCAGATTGTTTCCCTTCTTATAGGTCCTTTTTAAATCACAAAATTAATTATGAAATTTGAAGATATTCTAAGACAGCAGGTTTTGGTTCTTGATGGTGCGATGGGTACCATGGTGCAAAATTTGGAATTGGACGATATGGCTTTTGGCGGCAAGGCTTTTAAGATGCTTACTGATCTATTGGTTTTTTCGCGACCTGATGACTTGGAACAGATACATTTAAAATATTTGCGAGCAGGTGCCAATTTGATTGAAACGGATACTTTTGGGGCGTCTCCTTTGCGCTTAAAAGAATTTGATTTTACTCAAATTGACCCGACAGATATGCGCGCAATTCCTCGGGGTCTAGATTTAAAAAAATCAGATTATTTGGCCATCACGCAACATTTAAATATTGAAGGCTGTCGGATCGCTAGAAAAGCTATTGATCGATATAAGAATGAACCTGAATATGATGGTCGCCCATTATTTTTAGCAGGGTCTATCGGTCCTTCAAACTATGTACTTTCAAAAACAAATGCTGATCTCAATAAAGCAAGCTGGGNTCAAATTTTGGATAACAATTTCCAGCAAGTTANAGGAATGATTAAAGGTGGAGCGGATGTCCTTNTTTTTGAAACGCAACAAGATATNCTTGAGCTGAAAGCTTCAATAATTGGGGCAAACAAAGCATTTAAAGAAATGGCCAAAGAGCTTCCCATAATCGCTCAAGTCACAGTTGATGGATTTTCAAAAATGCAAATATTNAACACAGACATCCATGCNGCCCTNGTAACAGTCGAAAGAATGGGTATTNCAGCNTTTGGTATNAATTGTAATACGGGNCCNGAGTTGATGGAAAAAACAGTAGAGAAATTAAGCCGCTTCAGCAATTTGCCAATTTCCATTGTACCCAACGCTGGCCAACCCGTTTCAGAAGATGGGAAAACATGTTACAAGCTCGAACCNGAAAATATGGCAGATTATTTAGAACGTTTTGTAAAAGATTACGGTGTTTCAGTTGTAGGGGGTTGTTGTGGAACCACACCAGAGCANATNCGTGTAATAGCTAATCGTTTAAATGGAGTATCTCCTAGTATAAGGGAAGCAGATAATCGAATACATGTTTCCGGTCCTCAGGAAGCTGTTGTAATGGACAGTTCTGAGGGCTTGATTCGAATAGGTGAAAGATTAAATGTACGTGGTAGCAAAAAAATACGTGAAGCAGTGGAACATGACGGTGAAATCCAAATGGAGGTTTTGGAAGAGGTTGTAGATGAACAGGTCAAAGATCTAGGAATAGATATAGTTGATGTTTGTATGGATAGCAATATTGTTGAAACAGAAAAAGTCTTACCGCACACAATTTATGAGCTCACCAGTGATTTCAAGGGGGTAATGTGTATTGATTCTTTTTCGGTTGAAGCATTGAAGGCAGCTATAGAAACATACCCCGGTAGGCCGATTATAAATTCCATCAGCCTTGAAGAATATGAAAAGGGTGTTAGCAAACTCGATGCAGTTTTGTCACTCACTTGCGAACATTATCCTATTTATATTGCTTTAGTTAATGGACCTGATGGACCAGGGCAAACAGCTGAAGAAAAATATGAATTGGCTTCTAAAATTGTTAAACAAGCCAAAAAAAAACACAATGTAAACCCTGACCAAATTCTTATAGATGTTAATGCTTACCCCATTGGTTCGGAATCAGTTGAAGGATTAAACTTTTGCGCTGAAACTTTAAAGTGTATACCGCGAATCAAGTCTATTCATCCAGATTTAAAAATAAGTATTGGGGTGGGTAATTTGACAAACGGGCTGGCTTCCAAGCCTTATATGCGAAAAGTTTTGACCAGCGTGTTTTTGGACGAAGCAAGAAAGGTTGGTTTGGATTGCGCCATCCTAAATCCGAACCATTATGTTCCTCTTGAAAGCCTCAACCCAAGTGATGTTGAGTTATCGAGAGAAGTGATTCTTGAGCGAGATATGGGGGCGTTTGATGAGTTAGAGCAGATTGCTCAAACAAAAAAGACGGGAATCAAAACAAAAAAAATTAATTACGACGACCTTTCTTTAGAAGANAGTATTTGTCAGAAAATTAAGGACGGNTTTAAGCAAAAACAGGAAGGTTTAGTAGAAAAAGAGGGTGGAAAATTTACTTATAAAGACCAAATAGTTTTAGATGTTGCAAAAGTTGTTGATAAACACGAGCCATTAAGTTTTGTCAGNGATTACCTTATGAAATCCATGCGCGAGTTAGGCGATGCNTTTGGACGGGGGGAAGTGAGNCTGCCGCATTTGTTGAAAAGCGCTGATGTAATGCGGCATGTAATGCAGTTTCTTGAAAGTTTAATGCGTTTTAAAAGTGGTATAGANCCAGGNGAAGCTATCAATTATAAAGGGGTTGTGGTTATCGGNACGGTTTATCAGGATGTGCATAGTATTGGTAAGGATTTGGCAAAAACTCTTTTAGAAAATTATGGGTATCGGGTGATAGATCTTGGTGTGCAAGTGCCCTTGGAAAAGTTTATTGAAACAGCCAGNAATGAGAAAGCAGATGCTATTGGTATGAGTGCCCTTTTGGTNCAAACCTCAAANCACATGATTACTGTCGCTCGCATGATGGCCGAGGAAAAGTTTTCGATTCCGATTCTAATAGGCGGAGCTCCTGTTAATCTAAGACATGCTGGATATGTTGCTATGAAGGGTAATGACGATACTGATACTATTCTAGATAATGTTTTTTACTGTGATAGCGGCATGGATGGGGTTAATACAATGGGGCTTTTAATGGATCAAGAAAAACGTACTGTATTTTTAAAGAAAAACCAGCAGTCATTACTCAGTCAATACCAAAAAGCAAANGGTATANAAGAAGAAAAAGACAAGCTTTTAGNAACCCTACCAAGAAGAAAAATAAGTTTTCGCCATCATGAAGTGCCTGCGGAGGGTTATGGCATTCAAAAGGTAGANTTTAAATTGCATAAATTATCTTTAGATAGAAAAAGCCTTTATTCTCTCAACTGGAAGTTCGGAAAAAAATCAAGTTGGATTCAAAAAGGAATTACTGTTGAGGATCTACAAAGGTTGGAAAAAGAATGGATTCAAAAAGCTGAGCAGAATGGTTGGATTGTTCCCAAAGCTCGTTTCGGACTTTTTCCGGCTCAGTCTGATGGGGATGATGTGATTTTTTTTGCATCCGAAAAAAAAGATAAGGAGNTGGGTAGATTTAATTTTGATTTATGTATTGGAAAAGGAAGAAAAGATAAATTTTCTATAGGCCAATATTTCCATTCCATTGAATCTGGACAGGTGGATGCAATTGGTCTCCAAATTACAACTGCAGGTGAAGGAGTGGAATTAGGAATTCAAACCTTTAAGGANCANAACGATAGCGAATCNGCTTTATATTTGCAAGGTTTGAGCGACCGGGTGGCGGAAGATATGGCTGAATATATCCACCAACTGCTACGTAAAAGAGGTGGTTATAAAAAAGAAAATCAGGGTCAAAGATATAGTCCTGGATATTCAGCCTTGACAAGCTTGAAGGGGAATCACATTATTTGGGATGCTTTAGAAGCAAAAGATTTGGGTATAACGCTGACAGAATCTAATGAGTTTTTTCCACCAAGTAGTACTGCGGCGGTTATTTGTTTTCATAAAGATGCGGGTTATAGCTAAAAAATTAATTTTAAGGCCATTAACCAGTAACGCTTATTTATATAAACAACCAAATCTTTAGAAAATAGTATAATTTGCCGATAAATAAAAGACAAAGGGACCTATAAAATGCTTAATAAAAATGCTGCTTTTTGTTGGTTGGACAGTATAGAAACCCTTTAGTTTCGGTTGTTTGTGTGTCGCAATTTGGTTTTAAATAAAACCTTTGTATAATAGTAATCATTTGTTAATATGAAAACGCTTTAAACTATCATATTTAGGGGTCTAGCTCCGCGCTAAAAGCTTCGAGCGGGGCATCGATCGTATTATAAATTAGCTTTTGTAGAGGGAATGCTGGGTCATGTTTAAGCGATTCACAGAGAGAGCACGTAGAGTAATTATTCTTGCTCGAGAGGAAGCAGAACTCTACCGACATGAATACTTAGGTACAGAACATATTTTGCAAGGCGTTATAAAAGATGGTGGCGGTATAGCTGTAGCTATTGTGCAAAAAAGCGGTGTGGATCTAGCTCAATTAAAAAAAGAGCTGGAGAAAAGCTTGCCTCGAAGTTCCAACTCGTTGATCATTGGTGATATTCCGTTCACATCGCGAGCCAAAAAAGTTTTAGAGTTTGCGGTAGAGGAAGCACGGTCACTGAATCACAACTATATTGGCACTGAGCATTTGCTTTTAGGCCTATTGAAAGAAAAAGAAGGGGTAGCTTGTCGAGTTCTCAATAGTTTTGGGATGTTTTTTGATGATGTCCGTGAAAAAATTGTTGAGATGTTCAAAGAGCCCACAGAAACTAACCGTGAAGCTGGTGGTAAAACACCAACGTTGGATGAGTTCAGTCGAGACCTTACCAAGATGGCGCTGGATGGTAAGCTTGATCCCATCATTGGNCGAGCTCAAGAAATTGAGCGTGTCATTCAAATACTAAGTCGCAGAACCAAGAATAATCCNGTTTTAATTGGTGAACCTGGNGTTGGTAAAACTGCTATTGTAGAAGGTTTGGCTCAATTAATTGTTGAAAGAGAAGTTCCGGACACTCTTTTTGACAAAAGAGTAGTATCGCTTGACTTAGGGTCACTTATTGCTGGAACCAAATATAGAGGCCAGTTTGAGGCNCGTTTAAAAGGCATCATGAAAGAAATTATGGGAAATGATAATGTAATTCTTTTTGTTGATGAATTGCATACTNTAGTTGGCGCAGGTGCCGCTGAAGGCTCTGTAGATGCTTCCAATATGCTAAAACCAGCTCTTTCTAGGGGTGAGATCCAATGNATTGGCGCAACCACTNTGGAAGAATATAGAAAGTATATTGAAAAAAATGGCGCNCTTGAAAGACGTTTTCAGCCCATCATTGTGAATCCACCTACTGTCGAAGAAACAATTGAAATTATTAAGGGGCTTAAAGTTCCCTATGAACTGCATCATAAAGCTAAAATCACGGATGACGCAATTATTACCGCCGTTCGTTTTTCAGAGCGTTATATCACAGACCGATTTCTACCTGATAAAGCTATAGATGTTATTGATGAAGCGGGNTCTCGGGTTCGTCTGCGGGAAGTTACTCAATCTCCTGATATGAAGAAAATCCAAAAGGAAATTGATTTGGTGGTTCGTGATAAAAAAGTTTGTATCGAAAATCAGGAATTTGAGAAAGCAGTTGAATTGCGCGATAAGGAAGAAATGCTAATAGAAAAGCTTGAAGCTGTAAAAGACGAGTGGNATAAAGAACGCGATACGAGTGAACCNCAAATTACTGAAGACGATATTTCTGATGTTGTTTCAAGTATGACAGGCATACCTCTNTCCAGAATAGAAGAGAAGGAAACTATTCGCTTGATGAATATGGAGGAAGAGTTGGCAGGAAAAGTTATTGGTCAAGAAGAGGCTATTAAGGTTCTCACTAAAGCAATTCGACGATCTCGATCTGGCTTAAAAGATATGAAGCGGCCTATTGGCACATTCCTTTTTCTTGGCCCAACAGGAGTAGGAAAAACGGAGCTGGCAAATGTTCTTGCTGAATTCATGTTTGGAGATAGGGACTCACTTATTCGTTTGGANATGTCTGAATATATGGAAAAATTTAATGTGTCACGGCTGACAGGTGCTCCTCCNGGTTATGTTGGTTATGAAGAAGGNGGACAGCTAACAGAAAAAGTGAGACGCAAACCATATTCGGTAGTTCTATTTGATGAAATTGAAAAAGCTAATCCGGATATTTATCATCTTCTTTTGCAGATTATGGATGATGGTCGTCTAACTGATAGTTATGGTCGTATAGTGGACTTCAAAAATACGGTTATAATTCTTACATCTAATATTAGTTCAAGGATGCTGGAAAAAGGCACTAGTCTAGGCTTCCATAAAGATGATGAAGAGCTGAACTACGATAAAATGCAAAAAGAACTGAAGCAGGATCTGAAAAGGACATTCAACCCTGAATTTCTAAATCGCTTAAGTGAAACAGTTGTTTTTCGGCCTTTGGAGTTAGAAAATATTGTTAGTATTTTGGATGTTCAATTACAAATTCTAAACGAGCAACTAATTCAGCAGGGCCTCACTCTGGACGTGAGTCAAGATGCTAAAAGGTGGATTGCTGAAAAAGGATTTGATCCGACTTTTGGAGCTCGACCGCTGAAACGAGCAATACAAAAACATCTTGAAGATGTTTTGTCGGATGAAATGCTGAAGGGCCGCTTTAAAAATGGAGGTCTTATCGATGTAAGCCTTCAAGACGACAGTTTGGTATTTGTAGAGAAAGCGGATGCAGTGAAAGTGGGATAAAAATTTATTTCGCTTAAAAAAAAAGCGCTTATGAATAAGGTTAAATAAAGTATTAAGTTTCAATGGCTTATGCCGATGAAGCTTGATACTTTTTTTTGGCTAAAAGCAGAGAAGCGACATTATTTAAATAACTCATCTTATTTCAAACATTTCTGGCAGAATGGGAAAATTCTCTAATTTAGTTTTGACGGTTATTTTCGCTTTAGCTCCCCTGGTTTTGATTCTACCTTTGCATGCTCAGGAAGGTGAAATTATTGAGTCGTTAAAAATAGAAGGTAATAAAAGGATTGATGAATCAACCATCCTATATTACATAAAATCTAAGCCAGGCACCGTTCTCTCCAAATCACAAATCCGAAAAGACATTGAGCAAATCTTCAGCTTAGGACAGTTCAAGGATATCCAAGTGGATACCGAGAACCATTTGGAAGGTCTTCGGATTAAGTTCATTGTAAAGGAAATTCCTTCTATTGGGGAAGTTGAAATTCTTGGTAACTCTAAAATAGATACCAATGATATTCGTGAAAAAATTGGTTTGCGTAGAGGAGCTACTTTTAATGAGCACCTTATTAAAGAGACTGAAAAAGAAATTTTGAAAGCTTATAAAGAAAAGGGTTACTTTTTTGCAGAAACGCGCATCGAAACTAATAAAGGTTCGGAAGACCTTATTGATGTGAAAATAAGAATTCGTGAAGGTAAAAAAGTAAAGATAGAAAAAATTCGTTTTTCTGGAAACAAGGCGTTTAAGGACAAAAAATTAGCTGAGCAGATGGAAACCAAAGCCAGGACCTGGTACGACTTTATTGATGATTCAGGGGTATATCAAAAGGATATTCTGAAACTGGATTTGTTTCGAATTGAAGGGTTTTATCAGGATAACGGTTATTTGCGGGTCAGAGTTTTGGAGCCTAGGATTGATGTTAATAAAAAGGCTAGACAAATTCACATCATAATTCCAATAGAAGAAGGCTCGCAATACCGTATAAAATCTGTAGATGTTAAGAACGATAATACTATTTCTAGTGATGATATTAAGAAAAAGATACTCACCAAAACAGGCAATATTTATAATGTGTCACAACTCCGTCAGGATATTGTTACAGTAACAGATTTGTATTCTGCAAAGGGTTTTGCTTATGCGGAAGCGACCCCCATGACAAAAATTGATGATAAAAGCCGGACGGTTAGCCTTTCCATAGATATTGATAAGGGTAAAAAGGTTTATGTAGGTAAAATCAATATGCTGGGGAATATTAAAACCAAAGATAATGTGATCCGGCGTGAATTTAGGTTAAAAGAAGGCGAGTTGTTTGATGGTACAAAGCTAAAAAGAAGTAAGCAACGGATCCGCAACTTAAATTATTTTGAAGATGTAAAAATTGATACTTCAAGAGGGGAAAGCCCGGAACTAATAGATATACTCACTACAGTAACTGAAAAACCCACGGGTACGTTTAATGTTGGCGCAGGGTTTAGCAATGTAGAGAATCTTATTTTTACCACCTCGATTGCTCAAAATAATTTATTCGGAAATGGTCACCGAGTAAATCTTTCAGCTTCATTATCCTCTATTAGAACAAATTTTAATCTTAGTTTTACAGAGCCGCGTTTTTTAGATTCCGAAATGTCAGCGGGTATTGATGCATTTAATCAAGATCAAAACTTTTTAAGTTTTAATTCCCTAACATCAGGAGCTGGAATTCGCCTTGGGAAAAACATTTCAGAATATGAAAATGTTGGTTTTGGATACAGATATGAAACAGTTGAGATCTCAGGGGTTGCTTTAGCTGATACCACTGCATTTTTATTTAATGGTAATCGTACCACCAGCCGTTTTACCCCAACCTATGTTTATGATAGTAGGGATAATTTTTTAAACCCTTCTCAAGGATGGAGGCATGTGCTAGGATTTGAGTTTGCTGGCTTAGGGGGCTTGAAGTTTACTCGCACTAGATATCAGATTACTCATTACCATTCATTAATGGGAAAACTTGTAGGCGCGGCGAATGCGAGAATAAACTTTGCAGAAGGTTATGGTGGTGATACTCTACCTTCCTTTGAAAGATATTTTATGGGGGGACCCACATCTTTAAGAGGTTTTACTATTCAGGATATTGGTCCTAAAGATATTCGTGGAAACCCCGTAGGAGGAAACCAAGCTCTAATCTTAAACTTGGAATTACAGTATCCTTTTACAAAATCAATCCGAGGTTTTTTATTCTATGATAGAGGAAATGTATATGGCTCTGGAAATACCCTGCCAAATACTTCCAAAAGTTTTGATTTAGCTAAAATGAGGCATAGTATTGGAGCGGGATTTCGATTTATAAGTCCCTTTGGTCCGATGGGTTTTGCCTATGGTATCAAGTTGGACCAAAGAAATGGAGAAGAAATGGGGCAATTCCATTTTTCTGCTGGCAGCGCATTTTAATTTTAAAAACAATTTAAGGATTCAATTTATGCAGTCGTTTACTTTTAAATCGTACAAAGTGATTGTGTTGTTATCAATAGGGCTATTTGTTTTTGGGTTATTGCCAATAACATCTTTTGCAGCTGAGAGTCGGGTTGGTTTTGTGGATATTCAAAAAGCAGTCATTAGTACGAAAGAATGGAAAAGAGAATTTGACGCTTTCAAGAAAAACTTTGCAAAAGAAAGAAAGAAGATAAAAGCTAGGGAAAATAGAATTAAGAAAATGTTGGCAGATTTAAATCAACAAAACTCTGTACTTAAACCAGAGCTAAAGAAAAAAAAGGAAGATAAATTTCGCAAAGAAAAAGTAGCTTTTGAAAGATATGTGCAAGATCAAAATGAAGAATTTAGCAAAAGTGAAAAGGAAATAACTCAAAAAATATTGCTTAAAATGATGAAGATAATAAAAAAGATTGGGAAAGACAAAAAATACACAATGATTCTGGAGCAGAAAGTTGTTCTTTATCATGACCAAGGCAATGATTTGACTACATTGGCAACCAAGACCTACGATAGAAAAAATAAGTAATTTCTACCTAATTTTACATTTCCTTTTTTTTTGAGACGAAAGTTTTAGTAATTTTTTAAAAGTAAAGTAGTATTTTAAAACTCCAAATTACTAATGATAGATATAAATGAAATAAAAAAAATAATTCCACATCGATATCCATTTCTTCTCGTTGATCGAATAATTGAGTGCGACTTTGAATCCCGTATTGTTGGCATTAAAAATGTTACAGCTGATGAACCTTTCTTTCCGGGTCATTTCCCGGAATTTCCAGTAATGCCTGGTGTTTTAATCATTGAGGCGCTTGCCCAAACTGCATGTATACTTGGATTAAAGATTCTAAAACTTGAGGGAAAAGGCTCAGTTTTTTTCACTGGCATTGATGGAGCTAAATTCAGAAAACCAGTGGTTCCGGGAGATCAGTTGCGTATGGAACTAATAAAGATAAAGCAACGAAAATCCCTTTTTCGATTTGAAGGAAAAGCATTTGTCGATGATGTATTGGCTGCTGAATGTACTATCCAAGCTATGATGGGTAACGATTGACCTGAAAAACTTAAATATTTTAAGACTTCACTAGGCATGGCAGGATATCAATCTAATTTAAAAATCCGATTAAATTCTTAACCTTGATCATTCATCCAAGCTCAGTAATTGATCCAAGCGCCAAATTGGGAGAAGGTGTTTCGGTAGGACCTTTTTCAATCATTGGTCCTGAAGTGAAAATAGGAAATGGAACAGTGATTGGTTCTCATGTCCTAATAGAGGCTAACACCATAATTGGAAAAGCCTGTAAAATATTTCAAGGTGCCTCCATTGGTGGTGAGCCGCAAATCGCAGGATTTGAGGATGTGCTCTCATCAGTAGAAATTGGAGATGGAACAATAGTACGCGAGTATGCGACTATTCACCGTTCAATGTTTAATGAAGGTGTAACCCAAGTTGGGGAAAATTGTTTATTAATGGCTTATTCCCATTTAGGTCATGATTGTAAAATTGGTGACCAAGTTATTATAGTAAACGGAACTGGTTTGTCAGGACATGTAGTTGTTGAAAAGCAGGCGTTTATATCTGGTTTAGTAGGTATTCATCAATTCGTTCGTATTGGGAGAAATTCGATGGTCGGGGGCATGGCAGGTATAAATAAGGATGTTTTGCCGTTTTCAACTGTAGAAGGAACTCCTGCACGTTTATTGAGTCTTAATGCGGTAGGTTTGAAGAGAGCAAACTTTAAACCAAATGTTAGGTCTGCAATTAAGAAAGCTTTTAAAATAATTTCCCGTCCGGATCTTAATACTAGTCAGTCTATTGAAAAAATAAGTTCAGAAGTTGAAATGCACGAAGAAATAACTTACCTTTTAGACTTTATTAAAAACTCCACAAGAGGGATTACCAAGTAGTGAACAAAATAAGAGCCGGAGTAATTGGTATTGGAAGAATGGGGACATACCATGTTGGTATACTTTCTGAATTGGACAAAGTGGAACTTGCTGCTGTAGTAGATATTGATGCTAAGTGCAGGCAAGTTATCGAAAAAGATTATGAAACACAGGGTTTCGATAATTATCGTGATATTTACGATAAGGTCGATGTTGCCGTTGTAGCCGTTCCAACTGGAATGCACTACACTATTGCTAAAGATTTGCTTAACGCGGGTATTCATGTATTACTTGAAAAACCTTGTGCTAATAAACTTGACCACGCCCGTGAACTTTTTCAAATTGCTGAAGATAAAAATTTAACTTTACATATAGGTCATGTAGAACGATTTAATGGGGCTGTTCAGGAATTACACAAAATTGTAAAGTCCCCTATTTTTGTTGAATGTAAACGGATGGGACCTTTTTCAAACCGAATTAAGGATGATGGAGTTGTTCTCGATATCATGATTCATGATATCGATATTATTCTAAATTTAATTAAGTCAAAAGTAGTAAAAGTTCATGTTTTGGGATCGTCGGTATTTTCTGACAAAGATGATCTTGTTAATGCGCAGCTTAAATTTGAAAACGGGTGTATTGCTAATATTATTGCTAGCAGAGCCTCGCAGAACCAAGTTAGAACCCTTTCGGTTACTCAAAAGGATTCTTTTGTTGTTCTAGATTATACAGACCAGGAAATCTATGTTCATAGAAAATCTTCTTCGGAACATAAATTAAGTAAGGATTCTTTAAGGTATAAACAAGAATCACTAGTCGAGAGAATATTTGTTCATAAGGACAATCCTCTTAAATTAGAACTCCAACATTTTTTGGATTGTGCGACCAATGGTAGCCCTCGAAAAGTGGCTATTAATAATGAGCTATATTCTTTAGAGATTGCATTAAATATTCTTAGTCAGTTTAAAAACAGTTCCAAAAAGTAGATCCTCAGCTTGGTTTCAACAATTCTTTGCTTTCCTGACGCTAGGTTTTAGGAGAATGTAAGGTGTTTAATCACTAAAATTCTTACCCTAGTTTAATAAAAAATTATTTCCATTATTTTTAATGTTATCTCATCCTATGAAAAAAATTGGTTTGATTGCAGGAGCTGGTGACATCCCAATTTATTTTGCTAGAAAAGCCAGTCAAAATGGTATCAATTTGATTAGTATCGGTTTCAATGATGAAATTCAAATTAGTCTTGCACCCTATTCAGTTAGATCCTATTCATTTGGGGTGGGTCAACCCAAAAAAATTCTTGATACGCTAAAAAAAAATGATGTTGAGGAATTATTAATATTAGGAAAGGTTGATAAAAGTTCTATCTATAAACTTCAACTACCCGATTTAAAATTCATAAAATTTTTAAAGAATATTGTTACCCATGAAGATAAAATTTTGCTTCTGGGAGTGATTAATGAGCTCGAAAAAGAAGGCGTTCGTGTTCTAAGCCAAAAGGAATTTTTAGAGGAAATCTATCCAACTAAAGGGATTATGACCACTAGAAAGCCTTCCTCAAAAGAAATAGAGGATATTAAATTCGGTTTACCTATTGCCAAAAAACTTGCGGATATGGAAATCGGACAGACTCTGATTGTTAAAAACAAAACGGTAATTGCCGTTGAAGCATTTGAAGGAACAGATAAGGCTATTGAAAGGGGTTGTGAGCTTGCAAAAGGAAATTGTGTAGTAATAAAAGTTAGCAGAACTAACCAAGATTATCGTTATGATAGTCCGGGTGTTGGACCACAAACCATACAAACCTTGATAGATGGTCGAGCTTCCGTCTTAGCTTTGGAGGCAGAACGTGTGATGGCAGTTGAACAGGAAAAAATTATTAAGATGGCCGATGAAGCCAAAATGATAATAACCTGTGTTTAGTATTCTAGTTTTCCTATAAAATTTTTGGAAAAAATGGAAAAAGAAAAACCGCATTTTCTGATTGTAGCCGGCGAAGCCTCTGGAGATTTGCATGGAGGGAAACTTGTACAGGAATTATTAGATATATATCCGAATGCACGGTTTACTGGAATGGGTGGAATTCGTATGCGGGAGGCCGGAGTCAATACATTATTTGGTATAGAACGTATGGGAGCCGTAGGATTGGTAGAAGTATTATCAGATTTTGGTCATTATTTTCGAATTTATCGTGCGTTAAAGAAAGAAATTGCCTCACGAAAATATAACGCAGTAATTTTGATTGATTACCCTACCTTAAACCTTCGTCTTTCTAAGCAGTGTCGACGATATGATTGTCCTGTTTATTATTTTATTAGCCCACAGATCTGGGCTTGGAGAAAAGGTAGAATTAAAAATATTCGAGAATCAGTAAGAAAAATGTTTGTTATTTTACCGTTTGAAGAACAGATCTATCGTCAAGCAGGAGTCGATGCAGAGTTTTTAGGTCATCCTTTTATTGATATGGTTCGCCCGACTCGAACTCGCGAAGAAAGTTTGCAAAAATTTTCTTTAAATTCCGATTTAAAAACAGTGGGTCTTCTTCCTGGTAGCCGAATGAATGAAATAAACTTTTTGTTGGACGAAATGGTCGGGGCCGCCCTAAAAATTAAAAAGGAGTTGGGCGCATGCCAATTTCTTCTTCCCGTGGCTGAATCGATGGATTATGAAATGATTCATCGAAAGCTATCTCCCAATCAACTAGACATAAAAATTATTAAAGGGGAAGCTTATAATGTTATGAATACATGCGATGCTTTGATTGTAGCTTCAGGTTCTGCGACGCTTGAAGCAGGTATCATTGGATGCCCTATGGTAATTATATATAAACTCAACCCTTTGACCTATTGGTTAGCATTAATGCTTGTTAAGACCCCATTTTATGGATTGGTAAATATTGTGGCGGGAGAAAGTGTTGTTCCAGAGTTGATTCAGAATGAGGCAAATGCAGATAATATTGCTTCTGAAACGTTAAAAATTTTAAAGAATCCCAAGCATTGCCAGGAAATAAGAAATCGATTAATGATGATCCGTGAAAATTTAGGTAACCCGGGTGTAATGAAAGCCGTAGCGACAAGCATGGCTGATTCGCTATCAAAGTTAACTCTACATGAAAAAATTTCTTTTTAATTATGTAATTCCCTACTTTTTATATGTGTTGGTTTTTCTATGGTGTAAAACGCTTCGTCGAAAAAACCTAAACATTGAGCAGGAAGAAAAAATTAATAATTTTAGAGAGCCTTATATTCTAACTCTATGGCATGGGAGAATATTTTATTTATTTTATTATCTAAGAAATCGTCCAGACTATTTTTTGTTGATTAGTCCAAGTACAGATGGAGATTTATTAGCTAAACTAGCCCGTTTAATGGGCTACTCAGTAATTCGAGGATCTTCATTTAAGAAGGCAGTACCTGCTGCACGTTCTCTGATTCGAATTTTGCGGAAAGGACACAGTATAATTATTATTGCAGATGGTTCCCGTGGTCCACGTTGTGTTGCTCAATCTGGTTCCGTAGAATTAGCAGGAATTACAAAAGTGCCTTTATTTCCGATGACTTTTGGTGCGAAACGCAAAGTAATTTTGAATACTTGGGATCGCTTTATCCTTCCTCTTCCTTTTACCTGTTGCAGTATTAATTTTGGATCTTCCATTAATGTTTCCTCGCGTTCTTCCAAAGAACTAGTGGAAGAAAAGCGAATTGAACTTGAAGACAGCCTAAAACAACTTGACCTGATAAGTGATCAGGTCTAAAAACGCTTCAAAATCAAACATTTTTAAAGCCGTTTTGTTTAAAAATTAGGCGTTGGTTCAAGTTTGAATTTGTCAGGGTGGTATGGTATAGTTCCTCCGCTTCTTAAACTCCTTTTAAATTAATAGCTTTTTAGCTGGATGCCTGAAAATGTGTCATAAGTGGTAATTGGCATAAAAATTGAAAAACAGTTAGTTCTAGTGTTTTTTGAAATGCTTATTTATCCAAGGAATCAGGCGGTAGTAATCAAATCTAATAGGAAAATTTTGTAAAACCTGCTTTTTTAAACTGAACAAATTAGCAAGGGGTAGGTTATGAAAAAAATAGAGGCTATTATTAAGCCTTTCAAGTTGGATGAAGTAAAAGATAAACTCAATGAAATTGGGATAAAGGGTATAACGGTTAGCGAGGTAAAAGGATTTGGTCGGCAACGAGGCCATACTGAACTATACCGAGGAGCAGAATATGTTGTCGATTTTCTTCCCAAGATTAAGTTGGAAATTATTGTTAGTGATAGCCAGGTGGAGGATGTAATTAACACAATTATGCAGGCTGCTCAAACCGGCAGAATTGGTGACGGAAAAATTTTTGTTATGGACCTTCAAGACATTATCCGTATTCGTACTGGGGAAAGAGGAGAAGACGCTATTTAATATTGCCAGTCATATTATTTTCATGACTAGTAATAGTTTTTGTCAAAGAAAAACACAAGTGATTCTCACTCCGGAGTTGTAATATGTCAGGGTTTTTGCTCATATATTAGGTTTTAATAAATTAATTAATTAATCTTTGCAGGAGATACATTAATGACCCCCAAAGAGGCAGTAGAGTTTGCAAAAAAAAATAACGCTCGAATCTTGGATTTGAAATTTATGGATTTTATTGGTTCGTGGCAGCATTTTTCAGTGCCAATCGGAGAGTTAGAAGAAAGTCTTTTTGAAGACGGATTAGGATTTGATGGCTCCAGCATCCGAGGTTGGCAGGCAATCAACAATAGCGATATGATTGTTATTCCAGATCCTGGCACCACTGTAATGGACCCTTTTATGAAAGATGCTACGGTCAGTATGATCTGTAATATTTTTGATCCTATTACTAAGGAAAAATACAGTCGTGACCCAAGAAACATAGCACAAAAGGCAGAAGCATATCTTAAGTCGACAGGAATTGGAGATACAGCTTACTTTGGACCTGAAGCCGAGTTTTTTATCTTCGATAATGTTCAATACGACTCAACAGCGAATGAATCATTTTATTCAATTGATTCAGAAGAAGGGACTTGGAATACTGGAAGTGATGAAGCTCCAAATTTGGGGCACAAGCCGCGCCATAAAGAAGGTTATTTCCCAGTTGCCCCGTCAGACACACTTCAGGATATACGATCGGAAATGATGCTGCTCATGGAACAGGTTGGCATTAATATGGAATGTCACCATCATGAAGTGGCAACAGGAGGTCAGTGTGAAATTGATATGCGGTTTGCACCTCTTGTAAATTGTGCTGATAACCTAATGTGGTACAAATACATTGTAAAAAACATTGCCCGGGCGCATGGTAAAACCGCAACATTTATGCCTAAGCCGATGTATGGAGACAACGGTACTGGAATGCACACCCATCAGAGCATCTGGAAAGATGGTAAGCCTCTAATGGCTGGAAATGGCTATGCAGGATTTAGTGATTTGGGTATGCATTATATTGGAGGGATTCTAAAGCACGCAAAAACTATTTGTGCTTTTGCGGCTCCTACGACCAATTCATATAAACGATTAGTACCAGGGTTTGAAGCCCCGGTTAACCTTGCATATTCAAGTCGAAATCGAAGTGCATCAATTAGAATTCCAATGTACTCTCCAAGCCCTAAAGCAAAACGGTTGGAAATTAGATTTCCGGATCCATCTTGTAATGGTTATTTAACCTTTGCAGTGATGCTTATGGCAGGGCTGGATGGTATTGAAAATAAAATTGATCCAGGTGAGCCAATGGATAAAAATATTTACTCTCTCGGCCCTGAAGAATTGGCAAGTATTCCGACTCTGCCGCATTCATTGGATGAAGCTCTACAGGCACTGGAAAAAGATCATGAGTTCATGCTTAAGGGAGATGTTTTTACCCAAGATGTTATAGATACTTGGATAGAATATAAAAGAGAAAATGAGGTTGATCCTTTGAGATTACGACCGCATCCACTTGAATTTCATATGTATTACGATTGCTGATAAGTGAACTTCAGATAGTAACGATTTTGGGAAAAGCCCCCTGGTGAGCCAGGGGGCTTTTTTTGTTTTGAATACTTGTTTATAGTGATTGAATATGAATGTAAAAGAAACCCTAGTAAAAAAAATACATAACCATGAGCCTTGGGAGCCAAGCTTAAAAACTAGTTTAGCTAAATTTGGATTTCAAGAGCCTTCAAAAAGCTGGAAAGATTTAATTTCTCTCGCCAATTATGCAAATTTTAAAAAACTCTATCCAAATTTTTTTTCATGTTTATTGGA
This sequence comes from Nitrospina sp., assembly GCA_002721515.1. Lineage (GTDB taxonomy): Bacteria > Nitrospinota > Nitrospinia > Nitrospinales > VA-1 > UBA8687. Next base: position 20,868 of record PBKP01000022.1, on the reverse strand, counting down.
TCTATCAGCAAGGTCATACAATGCAGATTTGGCATTGCATAATCTAGATCGATTTGTTGAAAATTTTACTGATAAAGAGCATCTTTTTATACAACTATCAGAATCAAAAAACCTATTGGAATTATTGGTTTTTTTATTTTCAGGTAGCCAAACTTTGACGGATTCTTTGTTAAGTGAACCTTCATATATAAATTGGCTGAGTAAACCCGAAACACTCGCACAATCAAAATCTAAAGATATTTTAATGAGAGATTTTCATGAAATGGCGGGAAAGGGTTTAATTAATAATGAAATTTCCAATTTATTAAGAAAATTTAAGAAAAGAGAATATTTACGAATAGGGTTACGTGATTTATTAGGAAACGCAGAACTAATGGAGACGGTAAAAGATATTTCTGATCTGGCGGATGTATGTTTACAAATTGCTTATGAAAAAGCGAATGAAGATTTACAAAAAAAACATGGTGTTCCTACATATAAAGATGAAAATGGAAACATAAAAGCCTCAGAGTTTGCTGTCCTTGGAATGGGAAAGCTGGGAGGACAAGAACTAAACTATAGTTCAGATATCGATATTATCTATATTTACACTTCAAGTCGAGGAGAAACACTTCCTGAACGTTCTAATAAAAACAAGGTAATTAAAATAACAAATCACGAATATTATTCAAAATTATCTCGGCAAATTACCAAGTACATAAATGAAATTACTTCTCAAGGGAATGTGTTCCGCGTCGATTTGGAACTTAGGCCTGATGGACCTAGTGGGGAAATAGCGAATTCTATCGCTAGTTGTGAAACATACTATCAGTCATGGGGAAGAACGTGGGAAAGGCAGGCCATGATTAAAGCAAGAGTTTCAGCGGGAAGTGATTCTTTGGGAAGAGAATTTTTTGGAATGATGGAACCGTTTATTTTTAGGAGGAGTTTGGATTTTGAGGCTATAGAAGAAATTAAATCTATGAAAAGCAGCATTGATTTAAACCTAAAAAGAAAAAACTTAGAAAAAATTAATATCAAGCTGGGATTTGGGGGAATAAGAGAAATTGAATTTATAATTCAAGCTTATCAGCTTTTATTTGGTGGTAGAAATAAAGAATTGCGAATTAGAGGTTCATTAGATGCTTTAAAAGTTTTAAAAGAAAAGAGCTTTATTAATGAAAAGGATTATTTAAGTTTAGAAGAAGCTTATGTTTTTTTGAGGCACCTTGAAAATCGAGTGCAAATAACCTTTGGTTTGCAAACACATCAAATACCAGAAGGTAATCTGGATAAAGCCATTCTTGCTAGAAAAATGAGAATTAAAGGTGAAACAGTTGAGGAGCTTGCAAATAATTTAATGAGTATTTATAAATCACATACATCTTACGTTGGGAAAATGTTTTCTGGTCAGTTTTCAGGGGAAAAGAAAAAGGAAGCAGCTGAAACAATTTCAAATGCTTGGAAACAGTCAAGTGAAGAGAAAAAACTATTTTCAGAAACAACTTTGGCTGCAATCCCGTTAATTATTAACCCTAACCAAGCTTTTCGTTTTTTGAAAATATTTAGAGAGGGCGCAGAACTATCTCATCCCTCGGAAAAAAGTATTAAACAATTTGATTTAGTTCTTCCTAAAATTATCAAACATTGTAAAAAGATTCCAAGCCCTGGTATAGCGATTGAGAATCTATGTCGTTTTATTGAATCTACGGGTGCTAGAAATTCTTTTTTAAAGTTGTTTGAGGAGAATGAAAAATTTCTAGAACTTCTATTAATTTTATTTGGTAGTAGTGGCTTGCTTTCACAAATACTAATTAATAAACCCGAATTTGTAGATTTGCTTTCAGACATGGACGAAATTTATAGATTTAAAACGCAAGAAAAAATGATGGAAAGTTTAAATATAAATTTAATAACGGCTAATACATTAGAAGAAAAGTCAATTGTTCTAAGGCAATTTAAACATTATGAAGAATTAAGAATCGGAGTTAGGTATTTAATAAAAGAAGCTGACTTGGAAGGTACGCTTTTAGATCTTTCAAATCTTGCTGATGTATATTTGCAAGGTGCTTTAAAACTTGCTGTTGAAGAAGTGGGAAGAAAAATAGGTAACTCTATCCCTGAAAAATTTTGTATCGTTGGGTTAGGTAAATATGGTGGAAGAGAATTAAATTTTGGTTCCGATCTTGATATTATTTTCGTTTATGCTGGATCAAAAGAAAATAGTTTGGAGTCGATACACTATCATTCTATTTCACAATTAATTTATAAATTAACTACTGAAATGAACTCTTCCGGTTTTGCATATAAAATTGATACTGAACTTAGACCAGAAGGCGAAGCAGGGGTGTTAGTCCTTTCCGTTGAAGGCTATGAAAAATATTTCAAATCACGAGCAAGAATTTGGGAGCAACAAGCAATGATTAAAGCCCGCATAGTGGCTGGAGATAAAGAAGTTGGTAAAAAATTTATGGATGTCACACACGATTTTGTTTTTAAAAATAATTTTGAGTACGGCGATCTTATAGAAATTTCAAGGTTACGGGAGCGGATGGAACTAGAATTGGCAAAAGAGAAAACTAAAGGAAAAAACGTAAAACTTGGTTATGGCGGTATTGCTGATATTGAATTCACCATTCAAATTCTCCAATTGATACATGGGAAAAAGAATCCGCGCCTACGACAACCTAATACTATTAACTCAATAAATATGTTTGTAGTTCATGGGATGATAGATCAGGCTGAAGCGGATTTGGTTAAAGATAATTATTTATTTTTAAGAAAACTAGAATGTGCCTTGAGGATTATTCGTCGGGCTCCGACTAATTCATTACCCAAGGAAACAATTGAATTGGCTCAATTGGCTCGGTTTATGTCTTACAGCGGTAATGATCCTGATGATATTGCAAATGCATTATTAAATGATTATGAAATGCATACGAAGAAAATGCGGAAATATTATCGCAAAATCATTGGGACGTTGTTAAGAACTGGACCAAGCTCTTCTTTTTATTAATAAAAAAGAATTAATATAACCCTATAAAACTTGGGAACATGAATTAAAAATTTAACGTTCTAGTTCATTTTTGGAAAAAGAATTAAGCTTATAAGCAATGCTGTCAATCAAGGCTTGCCAACTCGCCTCAATGATGTTTTCAGATACGCCAACCGTACCCCACTTATGCTGTTCGTCACCCGACTCAATTAGAACCCTGGTTTTAGCACGGGTACCTTTTTTTTCTTCAAGGATTCTTACTTTATAATCGTATAGGTTGATCCCGCTAAGTTCTGGGAAAAACCTGACCAAGGCTTTTTTGATAGCTTTATCAAGTGCGTTGACGGGTCCTGTGCCTTCTGCTAATGCAACTTCTTGCACACCATTGACTTTAACTTTAACAGTGGCTTCAGAAAGTAATTTTTCACCATTTTTACGCTTTTCAACGATAACTCTAAAGCTGACAAATTCGAAAAAATTTTTCTTTTCACCCAAAGCATCGCGCATTAATAGTTCAAAAGAACCTTCAGCTCCTTCATATTGAAAACCAAGGTTTTCAGAAATTTTGAGTGTTTCCAAAATATTTTTGATTTTAGGATCTCCTGCATCAATATCAATTCCGAATTCTTTTGCTTTATGTAATACATTACTCTTTCCAGAAAGGTCAGAGATTAGGATACGTTGGGTGTTTCCAACAACTTCAGGTTGAATATGCTCATAGGTTTTGGAGTTTTTACGAACTGCACTTACATGAACACCGCCTTTGTGAGCAAATGCACTTTTCCCAACGAAAGGTTGTTGGTTCCAATGGGCTTTGTTTGCTAATTCATCTACAAGGGCAGAAACATTATTTATTGTTTGCAGTTGTGTATTGGAAATACAGTTTATTCCCATTTTAATTTTCAAGTTGGGTATGACGGAGATAAGATTTGCGTTTCCACACCTTTCTCCAATTCCGTTAATCGTGCCTTGCACTTGTTCTGCTCCAGCACGAACAGCATTGAGGGAGTTGGCAACCGCTAATTCACAATCATTATGTGCGTGTATTCCTAATTTTACGGAGATTGAATTTTTTACATCACTAAATATTAAACCAACTTCATCTGGAAGTGACCCTCCATTAGTATCGCAAAGCACAATCCAATCAGCACCAGCCGACTCGGCTTCTTTAATTGCTTTTATTGCATAGTCAGGATTATCTTTGTAGCCATCAAAAAAATGTTCTGCATCAAATAATACCTCTGTTCTATGTTTTTTAAGATATTCAATACTTTCAAAGATCATACGTAAATTTTCATCCAGGCTAGTGGATAATGCATCTTTGACATGCAGGTCCCATGTTTTGCCAAAAAGGGTAACGACGTCAGTTTCAGTTTTCATCAGGGCTTGAATTACCAAATCTTTTTCTACTTTTTTATCTGGATAGCGCGTACTTCCAAATGCTGTGATTTTGGTTTGAAGAAACTTTTCGCAGCGAGCTTTAGAAAAAAAATCTATATCGCGCGGGTTGGATCCTGGCCAGCCTCCTTCAACATAATGGACTCCCAATTCATCTAGCTTGTGGGCAATTCGAATTTTATCTTCAACCGTAAAAGAAATACCTTCAGCTTGAGAACCATCCCGAAGTGTGGTGTCATAAATTTTTACTGAGTTCATAATATCTAGCGTTTCTTAATTTTTGGCTTGGGCTTTTTTATGGTTTTCTTTGTTATGCTAGGTTTATTATCCAGCTTAAAAGCTTTATGTAATACGTTGACAGCAGCTTTTGTGTGTTTTTGTTCGATAATACAGGAAACTTTGATTTCTGAGGTGCTGATCATTAGGATGTTAATTTTTTCCTTGGAAAGCGATTTAAAAATTCGAGCAGCAACTCCAGAATGACTTCTCATTCCAGCCCCAACTATTGATATTTTAGAAATTTTCGAATCTGAACTTACGTTGCCTGCTCGGATTTTTTTCGCTACTTTTCTCATAATCACCATAGCTTCATCTAATTCTTCTCTTCCGAGTGTAAAAGATAAATCGGTATGGCCTTCTGCGCTAATATTTTGAATGATCATGTCTACGGAAAGACCAGCGGCAGCAATAGGCTCAAAAATATTTGCCGCTATACCCGGTTGATCAGGGACTTCTTTTAAGGTAATTTTTGCCTGGTTTTTATCATACATGATTCCAGAAACCAACGGCTGTTCCATATTTGAATCCTCCTTACTTATCAATGTTCCTTGGCTTCCTTCTATATATGAGGATTTTACAACCAAGGGCATTTTGAATTTATGGGCAAATTCAACGCAACGTATTTGCAAAACTTTAGCACCCAGGCTGGCCATTTCTAGCATTTCATCATACGATACCATATCCAGCTTTTTTGCTTTCGGCACCATTCTTGGGTCTGCAGTAAATACTCCATCTACGTCCGTATAAATTTCACACTTAGCGGCACCTAGTGCAACAGCGAGTGCAACGGCAGAGGTATCAGAACCGCCTCGTCCTAATGTTGTTACATCGCCTTGTTCATTTATACCTTGAAACCCTGCCACAACTAAAACGTTGTTATTTTTCAACGCTTGTTTTGCTCTTTTTGCATCGATTTGTTTGATTCTAGCACGGGTATGCACACTATCTGTTTGCAAACCAATTTGTCTTCCTGTCATAGATAAAGCAGGAATTCCTTGTGATTGAAGAGCCATAGTCAGTAAGGCGCTTGAAACCCTTTCTCCTGAAGATAATAAAAGATCCATTTCTCGCCGTTCTGGATTATCGCAAATTTCTTGGGCCATTTTTACAAGTTTATCAGTTTCACCTGCCATTGCTGAAACAACGACAACAACTTGAACTCCTGTCTTTTTAGTCTGTTCGATTCTTTTAGCAACACATCTAATGCGTTCTAGGCTACCAACAGAAGTGCCTCCATACTTTTGAACTACCAATGGTTTTTTCATAGTCGTTGAAAAAATATTTATCAAAAAGTTAATTACTAGCGGATTGCAATATTTTGGTACGAATAAAATCAGGTTTAAATTTTGTTGTTAAAAAATGCTTCGATTAACTCGTAAGCTGTATTAAATTTTTTTCCTATTTCTAAAATTTGTTCATCATACTTTTTTAAACCAGAAGTATCATTTTCTGGTTTACAAGAATAGACTAGATAAGGTGCTGGGGTTCGGTCATATTTCATTAATGAAACGGAACTTACATGATTTTCTACAATAAGTAATTTGGTTTCTTGTTGAATTTCAAGAGCTTGAGCAATAGGCTTAATAACTTCTGAATCAAAATCTTCAATCACATGAATTTTATCGTCAACACTTCCTTTTAAAGATACTTCTTCACCTGCGGAGATATGAAGGAAAACTATATCTTTTTTTTCTAATTCCGCCAAAGTAGCTTTTACTTTTCCAGAATAGTTTGTGTTGTAAAAACCAGTTGCACCTTCAATATCGATTACTTCTATGCCAATATGCTTGGCGAGACCTTTGATCATAGATGATGCGGTTATGACTGTTGCTGATTTTCCAAATTTATTATTAAAAGAAGGTAAAGATGGTTGAGTACCATTACCCCATAACCAAATACTGTTTACAGTATCTTTTTGGTCATTATTCCTTTTTTGGTTATAAGGATGATTATGAAGGATTATTTGTGCCTGATTCATAACAAATATAAGGTCACGAACCTCCTTTCCTTCAGGCATAAATTGTCTGATTCCTTCACCGATCAATTCATTTGGGGGGTGTAGCATTTCCTTTAATGGCGCATGTTTTATTACAAGAAGATTATGGTAACCTTTTCCACTATGGAACGTGGCAGAAACATCCATTACTTGCTCATTCAAAGCTTTTATCAAAACTTGAGAATCTTCTTTAGATAAATTCCCCGCAGTATAATCTTTCATAACCATATCATCATGGGTAGCCTGTAAGGTTACCAGGTCACAACATAAGGGGATTTCACCTGTTTTTATATTTACTCCAAGCCCAATAGCATCCAACGCAGCGTGTCCTAGTCGGAATTTTTCAGGGTCATAACCAAAAAGACCTAAAGCAGATACTTCGTTTCCTGGATGCAGACCGCTAGGTATAGTTTGCACGGCGCCGCATTGACCTTTTTGCAAAAGAGCATCTAGGTTTGGAGTCTCTGCAAGTTGCAAAGGAGTTTTATTATCTTTTTCAGCGATAGGTCTGTCAGTTAGACCCGCTACAATCACTACTAAATATTTCATTTCATTAGGGAATTTATTAATCCGATAAGCCGGGGTTCTGGATTATAACTTAAAACTTCAGAATTCCCCAATCCAATTAAAAAGTTGGTTTATAAAAATACAGCAGACCTGATTAATAAAAAAAGGTTACTTTTTGGATAAATAATATAATTTTTCTGTTTAAATCAGGATAATAAGAAATTAGTTCGACGCTTGGTACAATAATTAATATTTTTATACATGCTAAAATACTAGTTTTTAAAAATTAAGTTTAACTAAAAAAATCAATCTCTTATGGACGTGCCCCCTGCTTTTATGCTACGGTATTTGAATAATTTTAATTTATTTTAGAGCCAATAAATTTGAAAATTCAATCTATTAATATTGGGTAGAGGAGATAAGTATGTATGAGGTGAATGAAATTTGTAAAGACGGCACATCTCTTCCTCTTACCACAGAAGGTCATCTTCGTATTGTTTTTATTGGAACCGGGTCTGCTTTCGCAAAACGTCGACGACAATCTAATATATTAATTATTCAAGGGGATCATCATGTGTTGATTGATTGTGGAACTCAGGGTCCGTTGGCTCTAAATGACGTAGGGCTTAGTGTCCTAAAAGTACGTTGTTATCTTCCTACCCATAGCCATGCAGATCATATAGGTGGCTTGGAAGAAGTAGCCCTAATGAATCGTTATACTCCCATTGCAGATAAGCCCGATATGATTATTTTGAGGGATTATCAAGATTTATTATGGACTAAAAGTTTGGCAGGGGGTTGCGAATCGTGTGAGGCTGATCAGGGTCGCCCACTGCAATTGAATGATTTTTTTAATATTTTACGCCCACAAAATATTGAGATTGATGGAAGAAAATTTTGGTCTTACAAGCATGGTCCGATTGAATTAATAATTATGAGAACTCGGCATTACCCAGATACAGCTATTAGTGTAGATGAATCTCAATGGTGTTCGGGTGTATTTATAAATAAGCGAGTGTGGATTTCAGGAGATACCATGTTTGATGCCGATTATCCGGCGCGATTTTATAAGATGGCAGAAATTATGTTTCATGATACACAATTGTTTTATGGTGGAGTGCATGCTTCCTACCAAGAGTTAATTACTTTACCAAATGAAGTAAAAGCGAAAATGTATTTGTATCATTATGGAGATAATTGGGATCAACCAGAAACCTGGGCAAAAGGAGAATCTGATTATACCGGAGACCCTGTCAAAGATGGTTTCCTCGGCTGGGCTGAACAGCAAATGGCTTATGATTTTAAATAAAATTTCACCGTAGTGATATTCAGTGTTCCTCAAATTTGTTTTTTAGACCAGTTTTGGAAAAGACCAACAAGATGTATTCCTATTCTATCTAAGCATCTATCCGCAAAAAATATAAAGACATTATTAGATTGGTATAAAAATTCATGATTGTTGTAACAGGTGGGGCAGGTTTCATAGGAAGCGCGCTGGTAAACGGGCTAAATAATAAAGGTGTTAAAAATATTTGGATTGTTGATCAGGTCGATCATCCGGAAAAACAAAAGAACCTTAATCCTCTTACTTTTGATCAATTGATTTCCCAAGATAATTTCCTGAATAAAATATTAGGGAAAAAACTTCCTGGTTGTGATGCCATACTTCATATGGGAGCTTGTTCTTTAACAACTGAAACCAATGAGGCATACTTAAATGAAAACAATTTCGAGTACACTCGATATTTAGCAAACTATTGTCTCGAAAAAAATATTAGATTTATTTATGCTTCTAGCGCAGCTACTTATGGTTCAGGTGAGAATGGTTATTCTGATGATGAATCTAGGTTGAAACTATTAAAACCTCTCAACCTTTATGGGAGCAGTAAACAAAAATTTGATTTGTGGGCTCAAAATAAAGGCATATTGAAAAGTATGGTAGGGTTAAAATATTTTAATATTTACGGTCCTAACGAATATCATAAACAGGATATGCAAAGTATGGTAAGAAAAGGTTTTTTTCAAGTGCGAGATGAGGGGAGGCTAAGACTTTTTAAATCTTACATGTCGGAATACTCTCATGGAGGGCAACAAAGAGATTTTTTATACATAAAAGATGCTGTTGCTATGACTTTATTTTTTCTAGAGGAAAAGAATGCTGGTGGTATTTTTAATGTGGGATCAGGACAAGCAAGAAATTGGAATGATCTTGCAAAGGCAATTTTCTCTGCTATGGGTAGAAAAATAAATATTGAATATATTGAAATGCCTGAAGAAATAAAGAATCAGTATCAGTACCATACGTGTTCGGACACGAAAAAAATTCGTAATATAGGTTACATTAACCCTGTAATGTCATTGGAAGAAGGGATAGAGGATTATGTTAAAAATTATCTTTTACATGAAAGACATTTGGGTAGTTTTGAAGAGTAAAAAGCTGATTTGCTAAACTTTTTTTCCTTCATCATTTTCGGATTGATGACTGGATAGAATTTTTTCAAGGGTCATTGTTGTAGAATGTCCCTCTAGGATTGGAATGAGTTCTACATGCGCTCCATAACCCTCAACGATTTCACGTCCAACTACCTCATCAATTTTGTAATCATTACCTTTTACAAGTATGTCAGGCCTGATTTCACGGATTAATTTTTCTGGGGTTACTTCGTTAAAAAGCGTGATGTAATCAATAAATTTTAGAGCGGAAAGAATGTTTGCGCGTTCTTGCTCAGTTTTAATGGGCCGCCCTTTCCCTTTTAAATTTCTAACGGACTCATCAGTATTAAGCCCAACAACTAAGATATCGCCTAAGGATTTAGCTTTTTGTAAAAACTCAATATGACCTCCATGTATGATATCGAAGCAGCCGTTAGTGAATATGACCTTTTTATCGCTACTTTTAGAAAGTCCTATGATTTTTTTCAACTCTTCAAGTTCTAAAACCTTCTGGGAAGTACGCAGAATTTCTTCATTTAGAAATTCGCTGATTTCATTTAATGTGACTACAGCGGTCCCTACTTTTCCTACTACGATACTTGCAGCCATATTGGAAAGCAAAGCCGCTTCTTTAAAATCTAGTCCAACAAAAACAGCCATTCCAAATACACTTATTACTGTATCCCCTGCACCAGTAACATCAAAAACTTCTTTTGCAACAGTTGGAATAGAGGCAGGTTTTTCTTTGCTTTGAAAAAGAGTCATACCATCTTTTCCTTCGGTGATCAGAATAGCTTTTGAATGAGTTAGATTTAAAAGATANTCNGCCGCACGATTTAAAGTCTCTTTATCNATTATTTTTATAGGTACAGACCGATCAACTTCTTTTAAATTTGGTGTTATAACAGTTGCATCTTTATAAAGGGAAAAATCTGCACTTTTTGGATCAACAATCACAGACTTTTTGGAATTTTTGGCTCTATGCATAATGGAATGGATCACTTTTTCAGTTAGAATGCCTTTTTGATAATCTGAACAAATCACTCCATCCATTCCTGGAAGAATCTGGCTTATATACTGAATAAGTTTTTTTTCTGTTTCTTCTGTAATGGGTCGATTGTCTTCCTTGTCGATGCGAAGAACCTGTTGATTGTGCGCAATTATGCGCATTTTTGATGTGGTGGGTCGATGAACAAACCGAAATATTCCTTCTGTCTGAATAGAACGATTATGGATTAGTTGTAGGAGTTTGTCTCCTTTTTCATCTTGACCAATAGCTCCACAAAGGTGGATTTCGCATCCTAAAGCGACCAGGTTATTAGCAACATTTGCAGCACCTCCAAGGGAAAGAGTTTCTGAGCGTGTTTCTAGAATAGGAACAGGAGCTTCNGGTGAGATACGGTTGATTCCACCCCATACATATTCATCTAATATAAGATCACCAACGACTAAAATTTTTGGTTTAAATTTTTGATCAAAGAAATATTTAAATCTATCTTTCATTTACATGTCTTCTTCTATAATTTCACAAATTATATGACCAATTGTTATATGAACTTCCTGAATTCGCGCAGTATCATTTGAGGGAATAATTATTGGNAGGTTTACGATTTTTTTTAGTTTTCCTCCATCATTTCCCAGCAGGCCTATGGTATAAGCTCCCAAGGAACTTGCTTTTTTAATGGCTCGCACTACATTTTCGGAGTTTCCACTTGTGCTAATTCCAATAACGACATCGTTTTTGTTTGCAAGGGCTTCTATTTGCCTTTCAAATATCGTATCGAAGCCATAGTCATTTCCAAGGGCGGTCAAAGAAGAAGTNTCGACCGTTAATGCGAGAGCGGGTAACGCTTTCCTTTCCTTTTTAAATCGCCCAACTAATTCGGCTGCTATATGTTGAGCATCACCAGCACTACCACCATTTCCCATTAATAGTAATTTGCCTCCGACTGCCAGTTTATTTTTGATTTGCTTGGCAGAATTAAATATTTCATCAGACAAAGTTTCAGCCACTATCTTTTTTAAATTAGCACTAGTATTTAGGAGAGTTTTTATCCGTTCCATTTCAAAAATTTTGAGNGGTATATTTTTTAATAGTTGAAATAATAATATCTCTGGAGTGAACGATACTTCATTTATTCAACTTTCTTCTGTATATATTTTATTAATGTCTATCTAACCGGCTNTAATAATTTGATAAACGATCTATNTTAGGCTTTCTAATTGTATNTCATANCATTAAATATTTAGTTTTTGTTTAAAATATTGTTTTGTCGATTTCAAGCCTTCGTCTAGATTAACTTTCGGTTCCCAATTAAGAATCTTTTTCGCAAGAGAAATGTTGGGTTGACGTGTTTTAGGATCATCTTCCGGTAAAGGAACATATACAATCTTACTATCGCTTTGGGTCGCTTGTAAAATTTTATCGGCCATTTGTCGAATGGTCATTTCATTTGGATTGCCAATATTAACAGGTTCGTGATGTTCCGACATTAATAGCCGAAAGATGCCTTCCACCAGATCTGTGACAAAACAAAAGCTTCTTGTTTGCGAACCATTCCCGTATACAGTTAAATTTTCCCCAGTGAGTGCCTGCTTGAGAAAATTTGGTATTGCACGGCCATCCTTAATGCGCATTCTTGGTCCATAGGTATTGAATATCCGAACAATCTTAGTGTTGATACCGTGTGTGCGGTGATAAGCCATTGTGATAGCTTCTGCAAATCTCTTTGCTTCATCATAAACTCCTCTTGGTCCGATTGGGTTTACATTGCCCCAATATTCTTCAGGTTGTGGGTGCATCAAAGGATCTCCATAGACCTCAGAGGTAGAGGCTAATAGAAAAACAGCTTTTTTTGCCTTAGCAAGTCCAAGGGCGTTATGAGTTCCGAGTGCACCTACCTTCAAAGTTTGGATAGGGAGATCTAAATAATCTATAGGACTTGCAGGAGAGGCAAAGTGCAAAATATAATCCAAGTTACCTTCGATATTGATAAATTCAGAAACGTTATGATTAATAAATTGAAACGCGCTGTTTTTGATTTCGGAAATGTTTTCTTTTGATCCTGTGATCAAATTATCCATACAGACAACTTCATGCCCTTTATTCAGTAAGTATTCGCATAAATGCGATCCCAGAAATCCGGCACCGCCTGTAACCAACGTTCTTGGCATATTTGCTCCCTAAAAAGATAATTTATTTAATCTAATACTAATGAATCGCCTTTATTGANCTTATAACCTGAGAGAAAACTTTTTACTGACATAGCTTTCTTACCTTCTGGTTTTAGTTCTGTTATTTTCAGTCGATTTTTTTTTGTGCCCACCTCGATGCCGGAGTCAGTCACCCGTTCGACATAGCCTGGACGATCCGTGGGTTCTCCAAGTATAACCTCGCCCTTTAATATTCCAAGTCTTTTGCCTTTGAAAAAAGCATGTGTTCCTGGCCAAGGAGTGAGACCACGTATTTTATTAAAAATATCCTTGGCATCTAATTGCCAATCAATAAGGCTTTCTTCTTTTTTAAGCTTTGGTGCGTAAGTTGCTAACTCAGAGTTTTGAGGTACTGGTAAAAGGTCATTATTTTCTAGGCGGGACAGGGTCTTTATCACCAAATCGCCACCACTTTTTGATAATTTATCGTGCAGGGACTTTGCATCGTCGTTTTGATCAATCGAAATCTCTTTAGTAAGTAAAATATCTCCTGTATCCATTCCTTTATCCATAATCATAGTGGTAACCCCGGACATGGTATCTCCGTTAANAATGGATCGGTTAATTGGAGCTGCTCCCCGATACTTAGGCAATAGAGAGGAGTGTAGATTGATACAAAATTGTAAGGGTATCTTTAGGAAACTTTCATGAAGAATTTGGCCAAAGGCCACTACAACTATATAGTTAGGACGATTTCTTGATAGTAACTTAATAAATTCAGGTTTGTTAACGTTTTGGGGTTGTAGTACTGGAATATTATTATTAGTAGCAAAACTTTTTATCGGAGAGGGAAACTTTTTTTGCCCTCGACCCTTAGGTCGGTCGGGTTGTGTCACAACCGATACAATAGAATGTTCAGAATTATAAATTTTTTCTAATGTTGGAAGAGCGAACTCAGGGGTCCCCATAAAAACTATTTTCATTCACTCTGCTCTTTAATTTTCTTTTTAAATTTTCTTTTCAGAATATCCCGTTTTATTTTTCCCAGACTGTCCCAAAATAAAATGCCATTTAAATGATCCATTTCATGCTGAAGAGCCCGAGCAAGAAGACCGGAAGCTTCATATCGAACATCTTTTCCATTCAAATCAACTGCTTTTAATTCTATCTGGGTTGCACGTTTTACTTTCGCAACCACATCAGGAATGCTTAGGCAGCCTTCTTCTCCAAGTTCGCTTCCTTCCATGGCAGTAATTTCTGGATTGATTAAAGTGATCAGGTTATCTTTTTCTGTTTCGACTCCCAAATTAACCACAAAGATTCTCCATGGAATTCCTATTTGGTTTGCTGCTAATCCAATTCCTGGAGCCGCAAGCGTAGTTTCAATCATGTCTTCCGACAAAGCAACTAACTCTCCATCAATATTTTTAACGACCTCACATTGTTTTCTTAATACTGGATCGAAGCAATTTTTAATTGATCTTACAGCCATTTCTAAATAGTTTTAATGATTTTTAAAATATTTTGAAAATCTACCAAATAATAAATGAAAAATTTTCTTTTACAGATTTTAACAAGCTACGTCGTATATTCCGCATTTATTTTTACATAGTCATAAGATAGATCGCACGTTAAAACCTCTTCCCACTCTTTTCCGCAATTTAAATCAATGGTGATATTGATTTCGGATTGCTTCATTGCTTTTTCCAGTCTTTTGGGAGGTAGGTTTGTAGGGCTACCATTTTTTAAAAGCATGTTTTTATTTAATAAAATATTAACCTTATCGGTATTGAAGGGTGCTCCAGCATTACCAACCGCACAGAAAATACGACCCCAGTTTGGATCTTCTCCAAATAACGCAGTTTTTACTAGTGAAGACGTTGCTACCGAGTTGGCTATCAGATAGGCCTGTTTGCGTGTTTTCCCCCCCTGAACCCTTACAGTTACAAATTTTGTTGCTCCTTCTCCATCGCAAATAATTTTGGATGCTAGATTTTTGCATAAATTTGTTAGAGCTTTTAAAAACTCCTTATATGCGGGGGTGCCAGTTTTAATTGTTGGGTTTTTTGCTTTCCCATTTGCCAGGATTGTAACGCAATCGTTCGTACTATTGTCTCCATCCACTGTGATGCGATTGAAGGAACGATCGATTGCTTCTTTCAAAGCCGTTTTAAGAGTTTTGGTATCAATAACAGCATCCGTAAACAAAAAACCAAGCATGGTTGCCATATTAGGATGAATCATCCCAGAGCCTTTGGTAATTCCACCAATTACAATGTGTTGATTCTTGAATGTATAACTTATCCGATCAGATTTAGGAACCAGATCGGTCGTCAAAATTGCATCGCACGCATCCTTCCAGCTTTTAGCTGTATTGCCTAATTGCTTAACCAGTTTTGGAGTAGTTAATAAAATTCTTTCAGATGGAAGTGGCACGCCAATAATACCTGTAGAAGCTATAAAAACTTCTTGTTGCGGAATATTAAGTTCTTGCGCCACTTTTTTAGTGATTTCGTTACAATCATTCAATCCTTTGAGACCTGTAACTGCATTAGCATTACCACTATTCACGATAATGGCCCGGCAACTACCAGACTTTGTGAGTGCGCGTCGACTCCAAGTAACACTAGGGGAAACCACTCGATTTTTAGTAAATACCGCAGCAGCTGTTGCAGAAACCTCGGAAACAATGAGAGCTAGGTCTTTAATACAATTATCTTTTATTCCGCAGCTCAATCCTGCTGCTTTAAAACCCGGTACGGAGGGATTTCGGTTTTTTAATTGTTTCATTTTTCCCTATGGGAAAATTGCTGGAGATTGGAGACCTGTTTTTTCTTCAAACCCCAACATGATGTTCATGTTTTGAATGGCTTGCCCCGAGGCACCCTTGATCAGGTTGTCTATTGCACTTGTTAAAACAAGTCGATTAACTCGATTATCTAACTTAATTCCAATGTCACAAAAATTAGAACCTGAAACAGATTGGGTCTTGGCAAACTTACCTTTATCAAGAATTCGAACGAAAAATTCATTACCATAGAACTTTTCATAATGCTCGGTCAGGTGTTCGTCATTAAGCTTGTTTGTTAAATTAATATAGATTGTACTCAACATTCCTCGGTTCATTGGAATGAGGTGTGGAGAAAAACTAATTTTAATTGGTTTGCCGGCTAGGTTCGATAGCTCTTGTTCTATTTCGGGAGTATGACGATGGTTGACCAGGCTATATGGAGTCAACCCTTCATTTGCTTCAGCAAAATGAGTAGTAATGGAAGTTTTACGGCCGGCTCCCGATATCCCTGATTTGCTATCAGAGATAATGCTTTCAAAGTCTATCCAATCTGTTTTAAGTAAGGGTGCAAGAGCTAGGATTACACTAGTTGGATAGCAACCAGGATTGGCTACACCTTTCGCATTTTTTATCTTTTCCCGATTTAATTCAGGTAGACCGTATACAACCTGCGATAATAATTCAGGATGTGTGTGTGTCACCGAATACCATTCAAGGTAATCATCTGGGTTTTTCAACCTATAGTCAGCACTTAAATCTATAACTTTGCAATCAGACTCCATTAATTGGGGAACTAAATCCATGCCCGCGGTGTGAGGTAATGCCAAGAAAACCACATCGCACGATTGTAAAGCTTGCGAATCTAGAGACTGCAAATTGATATCGATAATTCCATTTAAGGATGGGAATACATCAGCAATGGAGTTATTTTGATATGTTTCGGAAGTCAAAACGGACAACTTGACTTTAGTGTGATTTGCCAAAAGGCGAATTAATTCAAGCCCGGTATATCCGCTGGCTCCGGCAATGCCAACTTTTATCATAATGAATAGCTCCTATTTAAAGATAGGATTTTACTTTGAATAATTTTACAGGGTATTTTTAGAAAAACAGGTGTCTTTTTCTATAGGGTTTTGTCCACTGGCAAAGCCCTTTTACAGGCTAGAAGACGCAGTGGAGCTTCAGTTTATCTTTTCGAGAACTGAAACTTTTTACGTGCGCCAGGCTGCCCGTATTTTTTCCTCTCTACAGATCTTGAGTCTCGGGTTAGGAACCCGGCTTTTTTGAGAGGTCCTCGCAGACTAGAATTGGTTAAAATAAGCGCTCTGGAAATTCCTAGGCGAAGCGCTCCTGACTGACCAGAAAGCCCACCCCCTTTAACTGTAGCTTTAATATTTACTGATCCAAGTGTATCGGTTGCAACCAGAGGATGCTTGACAATGCATTCTAGGCTTTCACGGCAAAAATATTCCTTGAGNGATTTATTATTAACTATAATTTCACCANTACCCGCTTGAACCCAAACTTTCGCAATAGATTCTTTTCGCTTACCTGTTGCATAAAATCGTTCAATTGTGCCTACCATAACTTTTATTGTTCTCCGTCTTTTTCCTTAGTTTAGGAAATTAAATATTCACACTTTCAGGGTTCTGACTCTTGTGAGGATGCTCTGCCGTGTCATATATTCTATAATTATTGTTCAAAGTGCGTCCCAATCTGTTTTTGGGTAACATACCACGAATGGCTTTTTGCAATAGATCCGAAGGCTTTTTATCCAGAATTTGTTTAGCGGTGACCGACTTTATACCTCCTGGCCAACCAGTATGATGGTAATAGATTTTGTCATCCCATTTTTGTCCAGTTAGTTTAACCTTGGAGGCGTTGATAATGATTACATTGTCACCAGTATCTGTATGTGGGGTGAAAGTGGGTTTGGTTTTTCCTCGAATTATCGATGCGGCCTTACTGGCAATTCGTCCCAAGGCTTGATCTGTGGCGTCGATAACCACCCATTTTTTCTTAACTTCACCAGGCTTTGCAAAATAGGTTGTTTTCATTATCTATTTTCTTGTTTCAATAAGTTTCAGATATTGCAAACCAACAATACTAAAAGAGTTTGTTTGCATTGTCAATGAATTTTGTTTTCCACTTTTACCCATTGCAGGTTTTGCTTTATACAGCAAAATGAGTTAGTTTAAGCTTTTTGATAAATTTTGGTGTGATCAGCTAACTATATGGAAATTATAGGAAAAAAATCAGAAAGAGAAGAATTCTCCAGCCCAAATAACGAAGTTTTCTTTAGTGAGGCTACACTTAACCGTTCAATTGAACAATCTAGGAATTATCTCCTATCTCGACAGCACGAGCAAGGTTATTGGGTCGATGAGCTAGAAGCTAATGTGACCATTTCTGCNGAATTGATTTTCTTCATGCATTTTACTGATCGACTTGATACTGAAAGGCAAAAAAAGATTGTTAATTACCTACTTTATATGCAGCGTGATGATGGCAGTTGGCCGCTTTTTCATGGAGGNNTGTGTGATATTAANTCTACNGTAGAGTCNTATATGGCTCTAAAGATGGCAGGTATTNCCGCTGATCACGAAGCAATGGTANGAGCCCGAAATGCTATTCATAAAAATGGTGGAATTAAAAATACNCGTGTATTTACTAAAATTTTTCTCGCNATGTTTGGACAGATTTCTTGGGACGTTTGTCCTGCTATTCCAATGGAAATCATTTTACTGCCAAATAGTTTTTATTTTAATATTTATGAAATATCCAGTTGGTCGAGGGGCACGGTGGTGCCACTCTCCTTGGTGCGATCTTTGGAGCCAGTNCATTCCTTGCCTCTTGGCTTAGATGTGCAGGAACTTTTTACAGAGAAGGATCGCGATTTATATTTTAAGCCCAGCAGCCTTCCTTTCACCAGTTGGAGCGATACTTTTATCTATTTGGATCGAATCATCAAACAAGTTGGCAAATTTCCTTGGAAGCCTTTTAGAAAAATAGCAATTCGTAAGATAGAAAAATGGATTTTAAATCACCAGGAAGAAGAAGGTGACTGGGCAGGGATTCAACCTGCAATGTTCAATTCACTCTTGGCTCTGCATTGTTTAGGGTATTCCAAAAAAAATCCTGCTTGTGTTAAGGGAATGCAGGCAGTTGACCGTTTTCTTTTGGAAAAAGATGACCGACTATGGATGCAGGCTTGTGTTTCGCCATTATGGGACACGGCAATATGTTTAAACGCTTTGATGGATTCAGGAATGCCTACAGATCACCCAGCTTTAGTAAAAGCCGGAGAATGGATCCTCTCTAAACAGGTGGTAAAACGGGGCGACTGGGAAATTAAAAACCCCACTGCAGAACCCGGTGGCTGGGCTTTTGAATTTTATAATGAGTTGTACCCTGACACAGATGACACNGCAGAAATTTTATTGGCTTTAAATCGTATAAATATTCCAAATACTCGGTATAAGTTAGCAGAATGCCAGAGAGCTTTGAGCTGGCTCCTTAGTATGCAAAGCAAGAATGGCGGATGGGGAGCTTTTGATATAGATAATGATAAGGAAATATTAAATGAAGTTCCGTTTGCCGATCATAAGGCTTTGTTGGACCCTCCAACAAGCGATGTTTCAAGCCGTATCCTNTGGATGTTGTCAAANTGGGGNTTCACAAGGAATCACCCNCAAGTTTCAANGGCTTTAAAGTTTATAAAAGAAAACCAAGAGGTTGATGGCTGTTGGTATGGTCGATGGGGAGTTAACTATATTTATGGAACATTTTTAGCCTTAAACGGGCTGGCCGCCATAAGGGAAGATATGAATCAACCAATCATAAAAAAGGCTCTAAAATGGCTAGAAACTCATCAAAATAAAGATGGAGGTTGGGGAGAAACCTGTCAAAGCTATGAGGAGCCGAGTTTACGTGGAAGAGGTAATAGCACTGCTTCACAAACGGCATGGGCGATACTTGGTTTAGTTGCAGGAGGACAAGCAACGGCAGATTCGGCGAAACGCGGTGTGGAATATTTATTACGCAATCAAAATAAACAGGGAACTTGGTGGGAAAATGAATTTACAGGAACCGGATTCCCAATCCACTTTTTTATCAAGTACCATATGTATCAGCATTTTTTTCCTCTAATGGCGTTATCACGTTATCGTCAGGCTGTTGAAAACGAATAAATTGTTTTAGTGGTGTCGTAGCATTTCCACAGCAAACTTAGTCCGTGTTAAAGGTTCTGAAACGGATGCGATGACTTCACCACTCATTACATCAGTTAAAGTAAGGTGGACATCTAAATTAGTTCCTAAATCAGTAATTCTGCCAGTAATTACAGCCTGTGAATTAAGGGCTTTTCCTAAATGCCGCAACTCATCTTTGTCATAATGGTATGAAGTTTTTAACTTGAGTTGCTTTAGAACAGAATTAACTTCTCCTTTTTGTGCTACACGGAACTCTTTATCACGGAAGAAATATTTTTTAGTGATGGCTTCAACAATTCTTGTTGAAATATATTCTCCAAGAATAGGAGTTTTATTTTCTTCATCAACAAGATCAAAGACGGTTACCTTATTGATTTCATATTCAGCAATATCCTCTGTTAATGCATGTATTAGATCTTCTGTTTTCCCCATATAATATTTAGAATCGGTTTGAGTTCGAAATAGTTTGCCCCAGAATTGGGACGGACCCATTTTCACCTCGCAGCCCGAAGAAAACAGAAAAATTGCCAACATAAGAAAATAAAAAGATTTTTGAAAATTCATAGCGTATAAACCTTTGATATCGTATAATTTATAAATCTCTTAACGACAGAAAATTGTTATTACTCAAGAAATTTGCAAGTCATGTGCCTTTTAAACTGTTTTTAGTATATTTATTGTTGAAATAGAATAATCTATTTATTTATAATAGGTTATTGGATTTCCGTTCTAAGAAATAGGAATTTAATTCCTGCAAATAGAAAGAAAAAATGGCGATTTTTTGTCAAATTTCTATATTTTGACGGAAAATTTTAGTAAATTTTATTTCTTTATTTGCGTAATTTCCAAAAATTTGTTGTAGTAAGAGTAAACCAATTTCAAAATTAATAAGCGGGAGAGGCAAAGTGGAACGTCTAAAGATTATTGTATATATAGTAGTTGCGAGTATTTTTATAACGGGTTGCGAACAAGAAGCTGCTCAGGACTCCCCTGTGCAAATGCCTTTTAAAGAGAATACTTGGGTGCGAAAAGAAGCGGTAACTAAATCTGAAGTTTTTGCCCCCATTAAGCAAGAAGTTCTTCCTATCGATGGTTCGCTCGCAAAAAAACTTAAAACTGTTTCGAT
>PBKP01000021.1 GCA_002721515.1 Nitrospina sp. | reverse complement strand
ACCCCTTTACCTGAAATAAATTTAATGTCACGTTGTTTGCTTAGTTGGGTAAGCCCATTGGCCATTTTATCAATGATCTGATTTTTCCATTTCCTGACAGCGCTTAGATCAATTACTGGATCACCAAAATCTATACCCCAAGCTTTTGCTTCTTTTGTTTCGGTGATAAGATGTGCAATATGCAGTAGTGTTTTGGAAGGAATACAACCACGATGCAAGCATACCCCACCCAATTTATTACTTATGTCCACGAGTGTAACGTTCATGCCCTTGTCAGCTGCTAAGAATGCTGCTGCATAGCCTCCAGGCCCACCTCCTAAAACCACAATTTTTTTATCGCTCATTTTTCTTCATTTTTTTTAAAAGAGAGTTATTTTAAAGCTGTTTATAAAAAATTTCAGAAAAAAATTCATTGATTCTTATTCCTAGGGCCCATTCTGGTTTAGTTGTAATTTGATTAGCCTAAAACTATTTACTTTGGTTTAAAAATTTTCTATTCTTCATATGGGATTGTAAACAATTGGAATTTAGCTTCTTCCCTCGTCCCCTTTTCCAAATCTGCAATTTTTTTCCTTTTAAAAAGATTGTTAAATAAAAGAATTTCCATATGAGAATTCTGATCTGTTTATTCCTGATAACGTTAACTTTTTTGACTTACAGTCAGGTGCTGGATTATGAGTTTCTTAACCTTGACGATGATCAATATGTCACCGAAAACACTCATATCATCAAGGGTTTTAACTATAAATTTGTGATCTGGGCTTTCACTCAGTTTTATGCATCTAATTGGCATCCCTTGACCTGGTTGTCCCATATGCTTGATTTTGAAGTTTATGGGTTAGATCCTTTAGGTCACCACCTAACAAATTTAACTTTCCACATCTTTAACATTCTTTTGCTATTTGGGGTTTTGTTGAAAATGACAGGAAGAGTTTGGCGAAGTGCCTTCGTTGCTTTTTTATTTGCGCTTCATCCTCTTAATGTTGAATCGGTAGCTTGGATAGCAGAACGTAAGAATGTTCTTAGTGGCTTTTTCTTCTTCTTGACGTTGTGGGCGTATCTTCATTATTTAGAAAAGAAACAATACTACTGGATTATCTTTTTATTTTTTGGCTTAGGTCTGATGGCCAAACCGATGTTGGTTACTTTGCCCTTTTTACTGTTGCTACTTGATTTTTGGCCTTTGAAACGTTTGCGCTTGGGAGAGATTGATAGCTTAGAATCCGGAATTAATAAAGGAGTATCCTTAGGCAGACTGATTACTGAGAAGGGCCCTCTTTTTATTTTAGTAATTGGATCGAGTGTTATCACTTATTTTGCACAAAGAGAGGGTGGCGCTGTAATCTCTAATGAATTTAGATCATTTTATTCCATTGCAGCGAACGCCCTGGTTTCCTATGTTGAATACTTAAGGAAAATGCTATGGCCCCGGGACCTTTCAGTATTTTATCCTCACCTGGGAGATGGTATTGCGGAATGGAAAGCCCTAACATGTGGAATATTTCTAGCTTTAGTAACCATTTTGATTGTTCGTTTTATCCGTAAAGTTCCATATCTGACAGTGGGTTGGTTTTGGTATCTCGGAACCTTGGTACCCGTGATTGGTATTGTGCAGGTAGGTGAGCAGGCCATGGCAGATCGCTATACCTATCTAGCAATGATAGGAGTTTTTATTTGTATCGCCTGGGGGATTCCTGAACTAATAAAAAATCAAAAAATTTTATCGGTCATGGCGGCAATTTATATTGTTTTATTAACAGTAACAACATGGGGACAAATAAAGTATTGGAAAAACAGTATTACTCTTTTCGAACATGCTATTTCAATAAATGAAAATGAGACCCCTAATTTTGTAATTGCATATAACAACTTGGGACATGCCTTGCTCACAGAAAATCGTTTTCAAGAAGCCATAGTAAAATTCCAACGAGCAATAAAAATCAACCCCAATTACTCTAAGCCTCAAAACAATCTTGGAAGTGCCTTTAGTGAACTTAAAAAATACGATCAATCTATTAAACATTACCAGCAAGCTATAAAAATTGAACCTAACTATGCAGAAGCCTTTAATAACTTGGCTAAGGCCTTAAGGCAGACAGGGAAAATAAATGAATCGATTGTTTACTTCAAGGAGGCGATTCGCCTTAAGAAAAATTATGGCGACGCGTATTTCAATCTTGGAGTTACACTCAGCCAACAAGGTCAGATCGGAGAAGCGATCGGACAATACCAAAAAGCCCTGGAAATCAATTCTAATTTTGTAATGGCGCATAACAACCTTGCCAGCTTACTGGCTCAACGCAAAGATATTGCAGGGGCTATTAGGCATTATAAAGAGGCGATTAATATTGACCCGGAATTTGCGCAAGCTCATAACAACTTGGGAAGCACTTTAGGAGGGCAAGGTAAAATTGAGGAAGCCATTATTTATTTGAACGAGGCGATTCGCCTTAAGAAAGATTATGACGACGCGTATTTCAATCTTGGAATAACACTCAGCCAACAAGGTCAGATCGGAGAAGCGATCGGACTATACCAAAAAGCCCTGGAAATTAATTCTAAGTTTGTAATGGCACATAACAACCTTGCCAGCCTACTGGCTCAAAGCAAAGATATTGCAGGGGCTATTAGGCATTATAAGGAGGCGATTAATATTGATCCGGAATTTGCGCAAGCTCACAACAACTTGGGAAGCACTTTAGCAGGGCAAGGTAAAATTGAGGAAGCCATTTTGTTTTTTGAAAAAGCATTAAGTATTGATCCGAACTATATAGATGCCCAAAACAACCTCAAGCTTGCGCGGAGTCTATTAGTTGAGGAATGAAAATAATTGTTATTCAAATTGCAACTGGTCGGGATGAGAGGATTTGAACCTCCGACCCCTTACTCCCGAAGCAAGTGCGCTACCAGGCTGCGCTACATCCCGAATTTAGTTACGATTGTTTATAGAAGAAGTTTTTAAGGTATTTCCAGATAACAATAGACCCCACCCGATTGAGAACAGACTTAAACCATGTGCTACCACCCAAGCATTTTTGACAATGCGGGTGTACGACTTTAAGGTTTTGGAAACCTTCTACCGCGTCAATAACTGGCTGCGTGTTTAGAATCTCGGTGATGGAGTTTTCGAATACATTTCCTGCTGCTGTTTTACCATCATAATCAACACAACAATAAATCAAATCTCCACTACATAGAATGGCAAAATGATCACTTAAGGCACTGCAATATCCTGTTTTAGAGGGAACAACGTTCCCACCCTCAGCAAAAGCATTGCCCCATGTGTTAAGGATGTATGTTTCGAAAAAAATATTGGGTGCGACCTCCACGACATTCCATTTGAAGGAAGAAAGTTTGTCGATTTTTTTTTCAACTTTAAGTTTTTCTTCATCATTCATGGGGGGACAGATCTTATGGACTTCATTAGCCCAATAACGAAAAGTTTTTCTTAAGTCTTTTGTATTGTTGATCACGCTCATGGTGCCAACGCTCCAGTCTTCTCCTGGAACTTCAGTTTTAATGGAAGTGTTTAAAAAGTGAACTTTTATTTTTGGTGGTTTCGATTGTTTGAGGCAAGTACCGATAAAATCAAGAATGCGGTTATGATATTCATCAAACTTCATACGCCTGGATTTACGGGTTTTAAAAGATTCTTCATCTGGAGTCTGTAAGGATATATTTACTTGCGAAGCTGTTACCGTTTCTAATTTGATACCCATTTCTTCATCAAGGTAAGTTCCGTTTGTTGTGATTCCCGTTTTGACCCCCCGCTCAGCAGCATGCTCAAGTATTTCAAAGAAGCGCGGATGCATGAAAGGTTCACCCATGACATGAAAAGTAATTTTTTCTGCCATTTTATACTCTGCAATTTCATCTATAATTCCGCAGACTCTTTCAAAATCCATATATTCGTAATGACGAGTCATCTCCTGTTTTGGACAGAAGGTGCAGTCAAAATTACAAACATTGGTTAATTCAATATGAATTCTTTGTAATGGAAATTTAACCAGTTCGCCAAAACGACCTGGAAAGGTTTGCGTGACAGGTTTGACCTCAGTAAGCATGTTTAAATTTAATTATTTTGTGTTTTTGAGTAATTGTATCGGTCGACACTTTCACTCCAGAAAGAGTTGTTGGTGACATTTCGACTNACTTTTTTTGAACCACATTCAGGGCAAGATACCTTTTTCTTATCCACCTCAGATATTTTCATTTCNACAACGAAATCTTTNTTGCATTTCCCGCAAGTATGGTCATAGTTTGGCATAAAAANCTCCATCTAAGTTCCTGTAAAAACCAANACTTATAGGTTTTAAAAACAGGATATAACAATACAATAGATTNTATTTTAACGCAATAAAGCCNGCAAAATTATTCCATNTAAAAAATAATTCNACCTTTGANAATCCAGAGGATTGGATTANCTGGTTATTCTGTTCTATCGTCCAGGGTATAAGCACATTCTCCAAGGCCTCGCGTTTNTGGGAAATTTCTAGTTTGGAATAACCATTTTNTTCCTTAAACTGATGATGGAAGTCCATAAAAGTTTTATTGAGATCGGGTATTTTGCTTTTAATTTTNTCGATAANGATTAAAGAGCCTCCTGGCACGAGTGCATNGTAAATTCTTTTTAAAAGTGANTCTCTATTAGNCGGTTGGATGAATTGCAANGTGTAATTTATAACAATTACCGAAGCATTCGATATAGATAATTTTTCGTTTAAATCGCCTTGAATTATTTCACATTTCAAAGAAGAGTTTTTCAACCTTTCTTTGGCTTTTTTTAACATAGCTTGTGAATTATCCAGGCCTATAAGTTTAATATTTGATGAGGGTGGTAAAGAATTAGTTAATTTTAAAAGAAAACTTCCAGTTGAACAGCCCAAATCGTAAATAGAAGTGGATGGTTTAGCATATTGGACACACCAATGTGTTGCTAGATTTTGACATTCTTGATACATGGGGATGCTTCTTTCTAGCATGTCATCAAAAACCCCAGCCACTGATTCGTTAAATTCAAATGGTTCTGTTGTTTTGGATTTTTGGAATAATGTATCTCGGTTTGTGATAAGTTTTGCTCCTTTATGAGAGTCTTTAAAGTAAAAACCCCTCTCGGATAATCCGGGAGGGGTTTGGTTGTGCTTATTTACAATTAAGGTCCCGGGAGATCTTTATCTTCTGCAGGGCCAGATTTTGATTTCAGTAATAATTTGTTAATTGCATTAATGTAGGCAAAACCGCTGGCCTCAATGGTATTTACACCTACTCCTTTCCCTAGCACTTCTCGTTTTTCATTTTGAACACGAACGGTAACTTCACCTTGAGCATCTTGACCTTTAGTTTTGGCCATTACCTGATAGTCTAACAATTTACAGGTTAGTCCTGTGATTTTATCGATTGAGTTGTAAATTGCATCAACGAGACCATCTCCTTCTGCAGATGAATTATGTTGCTTACCATCGCGACTGATTAAGGTTACGGTTGCTTTTGATTCATTACCGCTTTCAAACTGGCATTTGATGTTTCCTAGTTTATATGTAATTTGTTGGTCTTCAGAAAACTTTTGCTTTTGAATAAGAGTATGAAGATCGTCTTCAAAAATCTCTTTTTTCTCATCTGCAAGGATTTTAAATTCTTCAAATACTTTGTCTAGCTCTTCTTGGCTTAAGCTATAACCTAATTCGGTGACTTTGTGGAGTAGTGCGTTTCGACCAGAATGTTTGCCCATCACTAACTCAGACTCCTCGCCACCCACATCTTTTGGATCCATAATCTCAAACGTATCTTTTCGTTTAAGAAATCCATGTTGATGAATGCCAGACTCATGCGCAAAAGCATTTTTTCCGACAATAGCCTTGTTGCGTTGCACAAAAAAACCTGTCAAGCTACTGACCAGTTTGCTGCAGGATTGAATATGACGTGTTTCAATGTTTGTCTCAATTCTTTCGAAGAAATCTCTGCGTGTGCGAACAGCCATTACTATTTCTTCCATGGCTGCATTACCAGCTCGTTCGCCAATGCCATTAATTGTGCACTCCACCTGTCTAGCACCTGCTTGCACGGCTGCTAAGGAATTTGAAACGGCTAGCCCAAGATCGTTATGACAATGTACACTTATTATTGCTTTATTGATGTTGTCAACTTTTTGCTTTAAATAATCAATTAGTTTTGCAAACTCCTCAGGAACAGTGTAACCGACAGTATCAGGAATATTTACGGTTGTCGCTCCCGCCTGAATAACCTCCCGGGTCACTTCTACTAGAAAATCTTTTTCTGTACGTGTTGCGTCCATTGGTGAGAACTCAACATCATCGCAAAACTTTCTTGCATAGGTAATAGCTTTTACACCCATGTCTATGATTTCCTCTTTTGCTTTTTCAACCATATGATCACGATGGACTTTTGAGGTCGAGAGAAAAACATGGATACGGGGTTTTTCCGCTTTTTCTAAAGCTTTTGCTGTTGATTCGATATCCTTTTCCAAAGCACGCGATAGACCGGCAATAGTTGCGCCTCGAATTTCTTCAGCAATTTGTTTTACTGATTCAAAGTCCCCAGGTGATGCAACTGGAAAACCCGCTTCGATCACATCAACTTTAAGTAGAGCCAATTGCCGTGCAATCTCCAGTTTTTCTTTGATATTCAGGCTGGCACCGGGACATTGTTCTCCGTCTCTTAATGTGGTATCGAAAATTATCAGCCTTTCACGTTGCATTGCCTCATGACCCTTTCAAAAATAAACTGTCTTCCATTATAAGGTTTATCAAGTTGAATTCCACAGGATTGGAAGGTTTTCCTGGAAAGCTTAATAATCAAATCAATAAGTATATTTGGGAAGTATCCACGCTGATTGATNAAATTAATTTCTGCTCTATTTAGACCTTTTCTAGTGGTAGGTATAATGGCGATAAATAAATAAACTTGATTTTATGATAAACCTTCATTATTAGATTATTTTATGTATTTTTTGGCTTCCCGCAGTGTGAATGTATTGTTAATTAAAAGTACTTTAATAAAATAGGGCAAAAAAAACAAGGATTTATGATTAAAGTAGCNTTGTNCNNAATAATTTNGNCCTATAAATTAGAATATTTTTAATTTAATAACCTATTATTTAAGATTTAAAATTTNCCCNANCTNAGATTAAAATTGTATNAATTTTAANTAAATTAGTGTAATTAAAATACACTANTTTNGAATATTGTTTAATCAAGGCTGTTTTTAAGNNCAGTATGCNTGTATATTAAAGGCACAAGTTTTGCTATTAATATTGATCCNNNTGTAAAAAACCAAATNATATTTCNTGATAGTGGTTTGATTANAATTACTATTGGTTTATTTAAATTATGNATAATTTTCCGAAAAAACAAGGGCTNTACGATCCTGCTTATGAGAAGGACAGCTGTGGAGTGGGTTTCGTCATGAATATGAAGGGTGCAAAATCCCATGAAATTATTATTCAAGGATTAGAAATTTTAAAAAAACTTGAACATCGAGGTGCTTGCGGGTCAGATAAGCTAACAGGGGACGGTGCTGGCATTTTGATTCAGATACCCCATATTTTTTTCCAGGAACAATGTGAAAAAATTGGCATTAAATTGCCTGAAGCTGGTCGTTATGCAGCGGGTAATGTGTTTTTGCCAAATGGTAGTGATGAGAAACAATGCCAGGATATTATGGAGCAGGCAGTCTTGGCAGAAGGTCTAGAGATGTTGGGCTGGCGAGATGTACCAGTGGATAACACCACTATAGGTATGGGTGCGCGTTCGGTAGAGCCAGTAATTAAGCAGATTTTTGTAGGAGCTCCTTCTAATATAATAAATCAATTGGTTTTTGAGCGCGGGCTTTATTGTGTCAGGAAAAAGTCTGCATGGGGAGTACGACGAGCNGGACTAAATGAAAATAACGAAAACTTTTATATATGTAGCCTTTCAAGTAAGACTCTAATATATAAAGGCCAGTTGATGGCACCCCAATTAGAAACCTATTATCTGGATATCAAAGACCAAAAGTTGACCTCAGCTTTGGCATTGGCTCATTCTCGCTATAGNACCAATACTTTTCCTTCTTGGGGTCGCGCCCAGCCTTTTCGCTACATAGCTCACAATGGTGAGATAAATACTGTCCGGGGTAATAAGAACTGGATGGATGCACGAGAAGCAATGTTTGAATCACCCTTATTTAAAGACATCAATAAGATTTTACCTGTTATTGCTCCTGGAGGAAGCGACTCGGCTGATTTTGATCAAGCTTTGGAGATGTTGTTTTTGACTGGAAGATCTTTACCTCATGCGATGATGATGATGATCCCTGAGCCTTGGAGTGGACATGAATCCATGGATGAAGAAAAACGAGGTTTTTATGAATATCATGCATCTATGATGGAACCTTGGGATGGNCCTGCTTCCATTGCTTTTACAGATGGAGAGACCTGTGGTGCGGTACTAGATAGAAATGGGNTACGCCCCTCTCGATATTATGTAACAAAAGACGGACTGGTTGTGATGGCTTCAGAAGTTGGCGTTGTGCCAGTGGAAGAAGCAAATATTGAATACAAAGGTCGATTGCAGCCGGGGAAAATGTTTCTTATAGATATAAATGAAGGTCGCATTATTTCTGATGAAGAAATAAAAGGNAGAATTNCCACCCAGAANCCCTATAAAAAATGGGTAGAAGAAAATCAAGTTAGTATACAAAGCCTGCCTGAAACAGATTATAAATTTCAACCAGATTATGACACTCTATTAATAAGGCAGATTGCTTTTGGGTATACCATTGAAGACCAAAAATTCGTTATAGCTCCTATGACAGGAGAGGGGATGGAGGCAACAGGGTCGATGGGTAATGATGCTCCTTTGGCAGTTTTGTCGCAAAAGCCACAGCTTCTATTTAATTATTTTAAACAACTTTTTGCACAGGTTACTAACCCAGCNATTGATTCCATTCGCGAAGAATTAGTGATGTCAATGGAGATTACACTGGGTAAAGAAAAAAATCTTTTAGATGAAAGTCCAGAGCATTGTCGTAAATTAAAAGTAGAACATCCCATCCTTACTGGTAAAGAGATGGAAAAAATTCGCTGNCTCAATCATGAGGATTTAAANGTTAAAGTTCTTTCCACGCTTTTTCGTGTATCCGAAGGTGAAAAAGGAATGGAAAAAGCTTTAGAAACCCTATTTAAAAATGCATCCCAGGCAATTAAAGAGGGAACAACTATTTTAGTTTTATCTGATAAGGNTATTGATAAAGATCTTGCCGCNTTACCNATTTTGCTTGCCACAGCGGGTTTGCACCACCATCTTTTAAGAGAACGGACTCGTACTAGAGTAGGAATAGTTGTTGAAACCGGAGAGGCTAGAGAGATGATGCACTTAGCTCTTTTAATAGGTTACGGTGCCGGTGCTATCTATCCGTATCTTGCTTATGAGACTGCAGCAGAGATAGGAAATGAAGCTGTTTATATAAAAAAAATAGATTCAGAAACTGCGGTTAATAATTTTATAAAGGCAACCAGAAANGGGTTGTTTAAAATTATAGCAAAGATGGGAATTTCAACGATTCAAAGTTATCGGGGTGCTCAAATTTTTGAAGCGGTTGGTTTGGATGAAGCCGTTGTGGATCGCTTTTTTGCAGGTACACCATCCAGAGTAGGCGGGGCTGACTTAAAAGTTTTTGCTAAAGAAACTCTTATAAGGCATGAAAAGGCTTTNAGCATTGAGCGCTCTTCATTACTAGACCTTGGAGGAAACTACCATTGGCGACGTGGTGAAGAAAAACATATGCTCAATCCAAATGCGATTGCATTACTGCAACATGCTACGCGTTCAAATAGCTATTCAACCTATAAAAAGTTTTCACAACATGCAGATTTGGAAAGCACTCGGCAATGTACTTTAAGAGGGCTGTTTAAATTCAATAAAACAATTCCAATACCCATAGAAGAAGTTGAACCAGTAGAGGCAATTACTAAACGTTTTTGTACCGGTGCNATGTCGATAGGGTCNATCTCCCGGGAGGCACATGAAACGCTAGCGATTGCCATGAATAGATTAGGTGGAAGGAGCAATACCGGTGAAGGTGGTGAAGATCCGATTCGTTATACTCCTGATAAAAATGGAGATTCCCGTCGCAGTAGGATTAAACAAGTTGCTTCCGGAAGATTTGGTGTAAATAGTTATTATCTAGCTAATGCCGATGAAATGCAGATCAAGGTTGCTCAAGGAGCTAAGCCAGGGGAAGGTGGCCAGTTACCTGGACACAAAGTTAGCGAATATATTGCCAAGATCAGGCATTCAACACCAGGAGTGGGNTTGATTTCACCACCACCGCATCACGATATTTATTCGATTGAAGATCTACAACAATTGATATTTGATTTACATAATGCTAATCCCNACGCCAAAGTAAGCGTTAAATTNGTTGCAGANGCAGGAGTGGGTACTATCGCAGCGGGTGTATCCAAAGCGCATGCGGAGGGAGTTCTAATATCTGGACATGATGGTGGTACAGGTGCTTCTCCCCAAACGTCAATTAAACATGCGGGACTTCCATGGGAGTTAGGGCTTTCTGAAACTCAACAGATTTTAGTCCTCAATGATTTAAGAGGTCGTATACGTGTTCAGGTTGATGGGCAAATTAAAACTGGAAGAGATGTCGTGATTGGTGGAATTCTGGGGGCTGACGAGTTTGGGTTCTCTACCACAGCACTTGTGACTATGGGTTGTATTATGATGAGGAAATGTCATCTTAATACATGCTCTGTAGGTGTTGCGACGCAGGATCCAGACCTTCGGAAAAAATTTACAGGTAAAGCTGATTACGTTGTTAATTATTTCAAGTTTATTGCAGAAGAGGTAAGAGAAATAATGGCGACATTAGGAATCAGAAACTTTGATGACTTGATTGGTAAGGTAGGTCTCTTGGAAGGAGAAAAGGCTGTTGACCATTGGAAAGCAAGTGGTGTGGATGTTAGTAAAATTTTGTTCAAACCTGAGGTGGATGAAAACGTTGCNTTAAAAAATATATGTNCNCAGGACCTAAGTGGNGATCTTGATAATGTNCTAGANCACAGATTGATTTCAGTAAGTCANTTAGCACTTGAAAAGAAAATCCAAGTTTATGGGGATTTTTCCATTTTAAATACGGACAGAGCCACTGGCGCCATGCTCAGTTATCATGTTTCAAAATTACACGGGGAAGAGGGCTTGCCTGTTGATACTATTCAATTTGGATTTAAAGGTTCTGCAGGTCAAAGCTTTGGAGCATTTTTAGCTCCAGGAATAACATTTGGTTTGGCTGGTGATGCGAATGACTATGTTGGAAAAGGATTGTCGGGTGGCAAAATATTTATTTATCCACCTAAAGAATCTACACTTGTCCCAGAAGAAAATATTTTAATAGGCAATACAGTTTTATATGGTGCTGTTTCTGGAAAAGCATTTTTTAGAGGTATTGCTGGTGAACGTTTTGCAGTTCGTAACAGTGGCGCACAAACAGTAGTTGAAGGGGTAGGGGATCACGGTTGTGAATACATGACTGGGGGTATTGTTGTTGTCCTCGGTTCTACAGGTAGAAATTTTGCTGCTGGTATGAGCGGTGGTTTAGCTTATGTGTTGGATAGAAAAAATGATTTCGAAATTAATTGTAATAAGAATTCGGTNGATTTATTGGNTTTAACTGAAAAAGANGATATTGAGCAATTAAGATCTTTAATTGAAGAACATTTTAAATCTACGCATAGCGCAGTTGCTAAGAAAGTTTTAGATCGATGGGAAGAGACTTTGCCAAGTTTTGTCAAAGTTTATCCTAGGGACTATCGACGAGTTCTAGAAGAACGAAAAAACAAAATTCAGAACGAATTAAAAANCGCCTAATTAAAANAGGAGTCCTTGGNCAAAAATGGGTGCAATTAAAGGATTTATGGAGTTNGANCGGGAAGGTCCACATGGTCGTCCCGTTGAACAAAGATTAAAAGATCAGAAAGAATGTTACGTTCCTTTTCCCGAAGAAAAATATAAAGAACAGGGAGCACGTTGCATGGATTGCGGAGTACCATTTTGTCAAAGCGAATCGGGCTGCCCTTTAGGTAATTTAATTCCAGATTGGAACGATATGGTTTACCGAGGAAAATATAAGGAAGCAGTCGAACTTTTATTAAAGACTAATAATTT
Organism: Nitrospina sp.; assembly: GCA_002721515.1. GTDB lineage: Bacteria > Nitrospinota > Nitrospinia > Nitrospinales > VA-1 > UBA8687. The sequence goes on along the minus strand of PBKP01000021.1, from coordinate 10,530 downwards.
TCCTGAGTTTACCGGACGTGTATGTCCAGCACCTTGTGAAGGGGCTTGCGTGTTGGGTATTACCAAGCCAGCTGTGACTATTTGTAATATTGAGGAGATGATTGCTGANAAAGGTTTTNAAGAAGGTTTTATTAAAGCTAATCCACCTCAGAAGCGGACCGGAAAAAATGTTGCTATCGTTGGATCTGGTCCTGCTGGATTGGCATGCGCAGCCCAACTAAATTCTGTTGGACATATGGTAACTGTTTTTGAAAAAGATGATCGCATTGGTGGTTTATTAATGTACGGTATTCCACATTTCAAGCTCGATAAAGAAATTGTGAAGCGAAGAATCAAATTGATGAAAGATGAAGGAATNATTTTTAAAACAGGAATAAATATTGGAGTCGATNAATCTGCAAANGCANTAAAAGAAGAATTCGATGCAGTGGTATTATGTGGTGGTTCGCAAAAACCTAGAGATTTATTGGTTGATGGCCGNAATNTAGATGGNNTCCATTTTGCTATGGAGTTTTTACCGCAACAGAATAAACGAAATGAAGGAGATGTCATACCTAATGATATCTCTATCACAGCAAAAGACAAAAATGTATTGATCATTGGTGGTGGTGATACTGGCTCTGATTGTGTTGGCACCTCACTTCGTCAAGGGGCTAAGAGTATAGTGCAATTCGAACTTCTTCCAGAGCCTCCTGGTTCGCGATCGGATAATAATCCTTGGCCACAATGGCCTAAAATTTTNCGAGTTTCCTCATCACATGAAGAAGCAAATGACCGGGAAGGAAAAGAAAAAATCACAGAATATTGTGTTGCTACTAAAAAGTTTACCGGGAAAAATGGTAAGGTTTCAAAAATACACGGAATTAAACTTGTTTTTGGTGATCCGGATCCTAAGACAGGTCGCGCCTCGATGAATGAGATCCCTGGTTCTGAATTTGAGATGGATGTTGAGCTGGTTTTATTAGCTATGGGCTTCGTTCATCCCATTCATGAAGGAATGTTGCAAGAATTAGATTTGAAATTGGACGAACGTCAAAATGTATTTTGCGATGAAAACAAAATGACCAGTGAGGAAGGTGTTTTTGTGGCAGGGGATATGACACGTGGTCAGTCTCTTATAGTCTGGGCTATTGCTGAAGGTCGTGAAGCAGCACGTTCCGTGGATCAATTTCTCATGACGACAACCCAGCTACCTCATAGCCAATTTCTTAAATAAAAATCTAAAGCAATCCATCCTCATANTTAAAAGTAAAAAGGGAGCTACCTTGACAATAGCTCCCTTTTCGGAGGTTCCGGATTTGTCATCCGGNGGGGTTGACTTTTCAATAGTCTTAAGCCTGTTTTTCTTCCTTCATTTTAACAATAGTAATATCTAACCATTGTTTTTTACCGTCTCTTACTATTTCAACTTTTACTGATTTCCCAGGCTCTACAGCGGCAACCTGTTTTGGTAAATTATCTACTGATACAACTTCTTTTCCATTAAACGTTATAATGACATCGCCTCTTTTTAAGCCTCCTTTAGAAGCGGGACCATTTGGAATTACGTCATTGACCAACGCTCCATGGGAATCAGAAAGTTTGAATGTTTCTGCTAGCTCCGGGGTAATTTTTTGGATCATGACACCCAACCAACCACGGGTTACCTTGCCATTTTTCTTCAACTCATCAAGGATATCGCTTGCCATATTAATTGGAATGGTAAATCCAATTCCAACATTTCCACCTGTTCTGGAAAAAATAGCGGTATTAATACCGATTACTTCACCACTCATATTAAGTAATGGACCCCCACTGTTACCTGGGTTTATTGAAGCATCCGTTTGAATAAATTCATCGTAAGGTCCCGCCCCTATATTGCGAGCTTTTGCGCTTACTACTCCTGTGGTTACGGTGTGGTCAAGTCCAAATGGGTTTCCAATAGCTACCACCCACTCTCCAACTTCAACGTTCTTTGAATTCCCTAATTTTAAATATGGAAATTCTGTGTTGTCACCTCTTTGTTTAACAATTTTTAGTAATGCAATATCTGTCTTTGAATCAGAGCCAATTACCTCTGCTTTAAATTCTTTTTCATTTTCAAGTGTTACTGTGATGATATCTGCATTGTCCACAACATGATGATTTGTAAGAATATGTCCTTGCTCATCAATTATAAAACCAGTTCCTGATCCANCACCTGGGGCAGGTGGTTGTTGGTGCCTTGGACCTCTAAAGGGATCGAATTGCCCAAATGGGTTTCGGTTTAAAGGGTTATTTCCTTTTGCTGGTTGAAATTTAGTTTTTGATGTTACAAAAACTACAGCGGGGTTTTGCTTTTTTGCTATTTCTACAATTAGATTGGTCCCTACAGGGTTTNCTTTNCCACTTAAAGCAAANGCATTTTGTACGTTGAAACTTTTTGTAACTGCAAAAAATAAAAATATAATAAAAGGAAATTTNAGAAAATTATTTTTNATAACCATTTATTCTCCTTTAAATGNTTATTAANGTTAAAAACTCTAAATGTAAAATTGTCCTTGGTTTAAGAAAGAATAAAATCCGAATATTAAATGTGAGTTAAATGGGAATTAAAAAAGTTTAATGAGCAATTCTTAACTTTATTGTAAAAAATTAGTTAGCAGTGTGCGGGTATTTATTATGTTAGATATATGTAATTTAAAACCCATTGAAGGTAAGGGGATTTGCGAATAATAGCTTCTTTCGCTAAATTAAGGAGACGGCATTTTATTGCATTTTTAATTTCTGAAAGAACCCTTTTAATGTGTCGGTAAAAGAGTGGCCATCTATTTCGGCAAGTTCTTTATATAATTCCTTTTGGCGTTTATTAAGATTTTTGGGTGTTTCAATGGTAAAGTGGATAATTTGATCACCTCTTCCACCGCCACGAAGCCTCGTTATGCCGGCTCCTCGAATTCGATAATTTTCATTATTTTGAATGCCTGCGGGTATTTTGATAATTTGAGTTTTAGCCTCTTCTAATAAAGACACCTCAATTTCTGCGCCGAGAGCTGCTTGAGCAAATGTCAANGGCATCTTGCAATGAATATCATCTTCTTCTCGATGGAAAAACTCATGAGGTGTAACGTGGATGATGACATAAAGATCTCCTGGAGGTATACCTTGAGGCCCTTGTTCACCTTCTCCTTTTAGCCGGAGTCGAGAACCGTCATCGACACCAGCCGGAATATTTATGGATAGTTTTTTATTATTACGGACAAGTCCTTGTCCATGACATTCATCGCAGGGATGTGCGATAGTTTGTCCAGCGCCTCTGCAATCAGGGCAGGTAGATTGAACGCTAAAGAATCCTTGAGCNCGAATTACTTGNCCCGTACCTCGGCAGGTNCGGCAGGCNTGGGGTGAATAACCTGGTTTGGAACCNGAACCTTTACAGGTCTTACATGNGTCATGNTTTCCAACGTCAACTTCTTTTTCAGTACCAAAAGCGGCTTCTTTAAAATTAATTTGTATGTCAAGTCTAAGGTCAGCACCGGTTCGTTGTCGCTGGCCGCCTCCACCAAAAAAATCTCCAAAAATATCTCCAAATTGGGAAAAGATGTCGTCGAACCCACTGAAGCCATTAAACCCTCGGCCTTTAAGCCCTTCATGGCCAAATTGATCGTAAATTTGGCGTTTTTCAGGATCCTTTAAGACATCATAAGCTTCTGAAGCTTCCTTGAAATTTTCTTCTGCTTTTTTATCTCCCGGATTTTTATCTGGGTGAAACTTTAGAGCTTTTTGCCGGTAAGCTTTTTTTAATTCTGAATCGCTAGCAGTTTTAGCAACTTCAAGAACTTCATAATAATCGCGTTGGTTCATAAGGGAAATTATAAAGGTTTTGCGTGGNCTTTAATAATCTAGGCTATTTAGGTTTTTAAATGNGCTACTTTTACTTTTGCGGCTTTGATTAATTTGTCTTTAAAAATATAGCCTGGTTCGAGNTCTTGGACAATCATATTATCCATTTCTACATCATTTGTTTCTTCAGTCAGAAAGACTTCGTCAGTTTTGGGATCAAATTTTCTATTTGCGGCATTAATAATTTCTACGCCATTATTTTTAAGTTCCCGGCTAAATTGCTTTGATACCATCTCGACACCTTGATTTAACCCATTAAAATCATGATTTGAATTCGCTGCTTCAATGGCCCGATTTAAATTATCAAGGATGGGTACCAACCTAGAAAATAAATTNGCTTTAAACTGATCAAGTCGTACATCGTTATCTTTTTCCAAGCGTTTCCTGAATTCATCGTCTTCCGCGGTTTTTTCTTTGTAAGCCGCAATGTACTCTTTCAGCTTTTNGTCTTTATCTTCCGCTNCTTTTTTTAGCTTTTCTACATAAGAAGGTANTCTTTCTTCTTCTGGATTTAGNTCTTCTAGCTCATCTTCATCGAGTAAGGAAGAACGACGATCCACGATATTAATTTCTGGCTCTTCAGAGGATGGTATTTGTTTTTTTGCCATGATATTTATTTAAAAAAAACCCTCTTCTATAGAAGAGGGTTTTTAGATTATTTTTTTCCAATGTCTTCGAANTCNGCATCGACGACATCATCATCTGTTTTAGCTTGCTCTTCTTCTTGCCCNTCTGGGTTGTTAGTGGCGTCATCTGCGGTCCCAGGATCTCCTCCTTCACCTTGAGGTGTTTGAGAGTAGATAACTTCAGCAAGCTTGTGAGCAATCTGATTTACTTTTTCTATTTGTTCCTTGATTGCTTCCGGCTCACCTTCAAGATGTCCTTTGGCTTCTTCTATAGCTGTCTCTGCCTCTTTCACATCTTCTTCTTTGAGTTTTTCTTTGTTGTCTTTAATCGTTTTCTCAAGGTTATATATGACAGAGTCTAATTGATTTTTTGAATCTATTTTTTCTCTTCTTTCTTTATCTGCTTCTGCATTGGCTTCAGCATCCTTCACCATATTTTCGATCTCGGTATCAGATAATCCCGTTGAATCAGTTATGGTAATTTTTTGTTCTTTCCCTGTTCCTTTATCTTTAGCAGTAACATGCAAAATGCCATTAGCATCTATGTCGAAGGTCACTTCAATTTGTGGCATTCCTCGAGGTGCAGGCGGAATTCCATCAAGATGAAATTTGCCTATAGATCTATTGTCTTTTGCCATTTCTCGTTCGCCTTGAAGAACATTTACTTCTACGGAAGGCTGATTATCAGCTGCTGTTGAAAATGTCTCTGCTTTTCGAGTTGGGATGGTTGTGTTTCGATCTATAAGTCGAGTTGTTACCCCACCCATAGTTTCGATTCCTAAAGAAAGCGGTGTGACATCCAATAGTAAAATATCTTTTACATCGCCTGAAAGAACGCCCGCCTGAACGGCAGCGCCAAGGGCCACGACTTCATCAGGATTTACACCGCGATGCGGGTCTTTTCCAAATAAGTTTTTAACTAGTTCCTGTGCTTTAGGAATTCTTGTGGATCCGCCAACGAGAACTGCCTCATTAACTTGATCCGCTTTTAACCCTGCATCTTTCAAGGCTTGAGTACAAGGAGTTTTTGACCTTTCGATTAAGTCTTCTACCATTGACTCAAATTTAGCTCGTGAGAGTTTAACATTTAGATGCTTTGGTCCTGAAGCATCTGCGGTTATAAACGGTAAGTTGATATCTGTTTCGTTAGTAGTAGATAATTCCATTTTTGCTTTTTCTGCAGCTTCTTTTAATCTTTGAAGAACCATATTGTCTTTGGAGAGGTCAACCCCTTGGTCTTTTTTGAATTCTGCTACCAGCCAATCAATGATCCGTTGATCAAAGTTGTCTCCCCCAAGGTGTGTATCTCCATGAGTAGATTTTACTTCGACAACATTATCTCCAACTTCTAGAATAGATACGTCGAAAGTACCACCACCAAAATCATAAACAGCAATAGTATGATCTTTATTTTTATCCAACCCATAAGCCAGGGCAGATGACGTAGGTTCATTTATAATCCGTTTTACTTCTAGACCTGCAATTTTCCCAGCATCTTTTGTCGCTTGTCTTTGGGCATCATTGAAATACGCTGGAACAGTAATAACTGCTTCTGTTACTGGTTGTCCAAGATAGGCTTCTGCAGACTTTTTAAGTTTTTGAAGTATCATCGCTGAGATTTCGGGAGGAGTGTAAGATTTATCTCCGGCTTTAATTCGGACCTCGCCTTTGCCTCCTTGGACAACTTCATAAGGAACCATTTTCATTTCTTCCGAAACTTCGTTTAGGGAACGACCCATAAATCTCTTGACTGAGAAAATCGTGTTTTCCGGATTTGCGATGGCCTGCCTTTTAGCAACCTGACCAACTAGAATTTCACCTTCTTTTGTGAAGGCCACAACGGATGGCGTGGTTCGGCTACCTTCTTCATTTAAAATAACTTTTGGCTCGCTGCCTTCCATTACGGCTACCACCGAATTTGTGGTACCCAAATCAATACCTACGATTTTTCCCATTTGTTGAGTCCTTTCTATTATTAATCCTTTAAATTTACCTGATTGAGTAAATGAATATTTAAATTTTTTAAACTGCTTGTTAAATAAGACTCAAATTGCTTTATGTCAAGGCGGGAAAGTAAAAAGTCGGTTTATTTTTAAATAGTTTGTTAAATTAAAATTTTTAACTTTATTATTAAAAATCATATCTTTATATGTATTATTCTATATATTACATTAAGTAAGGGTTTAGTCAAATAGATGGGGATATTGTAAAAACTGTCAATGGCGAGATCTATTAATTTTATGAACTTTTAGGCTCATACAATTAATCAAATGAAAAAAGGCCCACTTATAATTTATTAATAAGTGGGCCTTTATTTTATATTTTTTTAACTTTTGTCAAGGAAGGGATTAAACCTTATTCTGCATTTTCATCAAGACCTTGCTCTAATTCACCCATAAACAAAGTTGTATCCTCTTTGGCAGGGGCTTTGGCTGCCGCTTTNTTTGCAGCAATTTCCTCCAGCTCTTCTTTTCCTTCTTTACTTAAACCCCACGGCTCTAAGCCTTCCTTTTTAAGTCTTTTAAGAGCATCAATTATTTTTCTAAGCTTGGGNTCGTCGATATCCTGAATTGAGACAAANGCATCNTCATGACCATCGTATTGGCACCACGCCTGGGTNTAGCAATTGGTGTTTGCTCGAATCATTTTTAACGTAATGTTAGCGAAATGACAATGAACGCCAATAAGTGCACAAACTTTTATTTTATTATGATCAATCGTCAAATTTGGATGACATGGATTGATAACAGCTTCCGGATCAATTTTGGGATAAATGGGTCGGTAATCTGGCATTGGAATTACATTACAGCCAGGGATTTCTCTAACTACTTCCATTGCTATATCTGCTTTGTGCATAGTCGCTTCATTCCAACCCCAAACAATCATCGGTCCTGGAAATAGGGTAGGNTTTCTCCGAGTTAATAGCTCTCGTGCCGCTTTTTCAATAGCATCATCTGTAGGTACATGTTCTCCTTCCACTAAGTCCATTCCCGTTCCGTGTTCTGGTTGGAATATACCCATTGCNGCAGCAGACGGGGGAAGTAAACCAATTGGACCTAATTCTAACTTTGGCATCTAAACAAACCTCCAAAAAAGTTTCTAGCAAAAAATAAATTAAATAAATAACTAAATATTTGNCGTTGATTAAATTGTNATTGAGTAAAGTAACCAGNCTTTTNTTGNAANGNAAAAATATTNGTATAATCAGAAGGANATGATCCCTCNATAAGAAACGTGCATACTATTATTAATAAAGGGCTATGTCAATATCAATATGGATAAAAGTAAGTTGATTTGCGGTCTTAAAAAATTATTTTCCGGTTTTAAACCACGTTGTTACTTAAATCCTTTGGTTTCAGCCCAATTAAAAGGGTCTTTATTCCAGCTTCTAAGGGATTCAATCTGCCCATTTGATAATAATTGTAAGGATTCTGCTTCCTTAAGTAGAGTTTTGAAAGTAAGTAAGGAGTGGTATTGGCAGTTAATTTCATCAAATTTTTTGTGAGCTTCAGTAAACCCGTAGCTAAAGATGCAAAAGCAAAAATTTACAATTCCACCTTTTTTACGAATTGCATTCACAGCATTAATAGCGCTTCCTCCTGTTGAGATAAGATCTTCAATCAGTAATACATTTTGACCAGGAGCGAGCGGTCCCTCAATTTGATTGCCCATGCCATGGGATTTTGCAGATGCTCTAACATAAATGAGAGGTTTTTTTAGAATGTCAGCTAATGTTGTTGCATGAGGAATACCAGCAGTGGCAGTCCCGGCAATCACATCAATATTCTGTGCAAGATCCTCTAACAATCTTGCAAACAACTTTGATATGAAAGATCGATATTCTGGTTTTCCAAGTAAAAGACGGTTGTCATTGTAGATAGGCATTTTATAACCCGATGCCCAGATAAAAGGCTTATCTGGGTTGAATCGAATGGCGCCAGATTCTAAAGCTATTCTTGATAAAGTATTACAATTGCTCATTTTATTGATTCAAAACTCTTGTGGATAAACCGTTCGTTGGTTCCTGATTTAATAGAACCTAGTCCACGAAATGTAATTCCCATAAGAAATCTTGTTTCTTTGGCCCCTGCATTAGTAGCTGAAGTGCTATTAAAGTTATTACGCTGGATAAAATCAACATTAAAGCCCCAGCATTTACATGGATTATCATACAGCAAACTTAAATTACTTTCCCGATGAGTTGCTGTTTTTTCGTCCAACCTAGTACTGGCTTTAAAATTCCATCCTTTAATGAAATCCCAATCCAATGTTGCCATAGAGGTTACATCACCTCTTCGGGTGAATCGTCTTTCAAAATATAATGTAAGAGCCTCCATCGGTCTAAACCCAACTTGAAGATTGAAGGTTTTTAACACTTTGTCATTTACGTCATAGGTAGAATCCATGTTTAGCAAAAGTGAATCGGCAAGCCTGCTATCAATATCAAAGCGGATATCTGAAAAAGGTTGACTTGGGTTATTAGGAGTACCGATTCTATCAGCTTCCCGGAGGTCGTAACTTTGACTGAGTATAAACCTTAAAGCTTCTCGTGTATCGAAATCGCCTTTGCCATCAGATTCTTTCAAAAAAATTCTTTGTATCAAAGAATAGTTGATCAGGCTTTGAGGGCCAATTGAATCTATGCCATCAAATATTTTAATTTTATCTTTATCCTTTTTATCCAGATCAGGAATATAGTTGAAAGTAAGTCGGGGTTCCAGCAAGTGTTTGAATTTAGGAATAAATTTATTGCGGGTTACAAAGACCTTTTCAAACGTAGGACCTTTAAACCCAGCTGTTAAATCCAGACCTTCTCGAGAAAAAAAGTCTGCATTGTTTTCCCCTTTACTATAAAAAGTTTCACGTATCCCAAGTGTTGTTGAGAAGTTAAGCCAAGGCGCTATATTTATTACTCTGGTTAGCTGTGGATGTAAATCTAACCTCTGAACGGAAAAGTTGTTGTCAATACTCGGATCTGGGTTTAGGTCCGTTAAAAACGAGGTAAACAAGGTGTCTTGGTTAAAATAAAATTGAGAGTTCCCAATAGCTTGCCTTTGAACCTTATAAGTAATTTGGGGTAACTCTCCGAGAGTTTGATCGCTGGCAATATCAGTACTGTCTCTAAAACGAGTAAGTACTTCCAAGCTGCTGCTGTCCCAACTTTTTCTGACTGTTGCAAAAGAATTAGAAATACGGCGGTTTCTTAAACTAATATTGTCATTAAAAGTTTTATTAAACTCTTTCCCTTCAAGGTCTAAGTTTCCATTGAATTTAAATCCTTTGGGTAGATTTTGCGTGTGTTGTGCATCCACCTTCCAATATGTGTCTCCTGTTATTTTATCATCCACAAACGTTCCAGTAAAAAAACCGCTCGTATTTTGACTAGGTGTATAGCGGTATTCAATTCCAGGGCTAAATCCACGTTTACTTCTATAACCAAGTTTAAAGGTTGCATCAGAATGTTCATTGATTGCCCAAAAATATTCATTATTTAGGGTGGTGCCGTCGATATCACTGCTACCAAACCCAGGAAATAAAAAACCACTTTTTCTTTTCTGATCTATTGGTAGATAGCCGGCAGGTATATAGAGTATTGGGGTATCTCTTATTTTTAAAACACCACCTGTAAACAAAGCTCTATCTCCAGTAATAATATCCATGGATTCAGCTTCAAATAACCAGTCCGGCAATTTCCCAGTGCATGTAGTAATAGATACAGTTTTAGCTTTATAGTGCTTATCAGAAAAACGAGTTAACATGCCGCTTTTTATATAGTATTTTTTTCCAAGACGTCCTCTTGTTTGGAATATCTTTCCATTATGATTTTTTATGTTAAACCTAGCAATATTGGCTTTTAATTTAGTCCCGTCATTATTTTTTATAACAACATTGCCTTTGGCCACACCTTCACCTGTTTTATTATCTATCTTGATTTTATCTGCCTGAATGGTTTTGTTTTCCATTCGAATTCTTACCTTTCCCCAGGTCCATATGATTTCCTTTTTTACGTTTTGCTTTATATGGTCAGAGGTAATTAATACTT
>PBKP01000020.1 GCA_002721515.1 Nitrospina sp. | reverse complement strand
TTATCTGCCGTTGAAGCAGGAGCTGATGCTATTGTTGTTTCTAATCATGGTGGACGGGTTATGGATCACATGCCAGGAACCGCTGAAGTACTTCCGGAAATTTCCAATGCAGTAGCTGGTCGCATAAAAGTTCTTGTTGATGGAGGAATTCGAGAGGGCATTGACATAATTAAAATGCTGGCGCTAGGTGCCGACGCGGTGATGATTGGTAGACCAATTTGTATCGCTGCTTTTGGTGCAGGTCAGGAGGGAGTTTCGTTTTACCTTCAAGAGAAGTTGAAGGAGTTAAAAAAGGCGATGATTCTCACCGGGTGTGGTTCCATTGACAAGATTGATCCTTCCATTATATTCAGGAAGAAAGGCGAACGTTGATGAAATCGAAAAAGCCCTCGTTAAAAGTTATGCCAATAAAAAAGGCTTTATCATTTCAAAGTACAGTAGCTAACGCTTTAAGAAAACTAAAAAACGAATACGGTGCATGCGGGCTTAAACTTTCCACAGAAGATGCTGGCATGACTATTGATCAAATTAAGCTTTGGGCTGAGGCTTCCCTGCTCCCTGTTGTTGTTAAAATTGGAGGACCCAATGCCAGAAATGATATTAAGCAGTTGGTATCGTTGAAAATTGAGGGTTTGATAGCGCCCATGGTGGAATCTTCCTACGGTTTGGAAAATTTTATTTTGGCGGTCAAAGACTTCACAACTACCATGCAGTTTCAAAGGTTAAGCAAACATATAAATATAGAAACTGTCACGGCGGTAAAACAGCTCGAAAGTATTCTTGGTGCTCCGGAAGCTGAGTTTTTGGATGAGGTAACTATTGGTTGCAGTGATTTATCGAATTCCTTAAAAAAGCGAACAATGGACCGTTCGTTGCTAAACCAGGTAGCAAGGATCGTGAAAAAAGTTCAGTCTAACAAAATTCATGTTTCGGTCGGAGGTGGAATTAAGCCGGATACAGTTGATGATTTTCTTAAAAAAGTACAACCCGATAAATTCAATACCCGGGTCGTGACATTTAAAGTTATTCCTGGTAGAAAATATCAGCAGGCTGTCGCCGAGGCATTGCGATTTGAAATCCTTATGTTAGAGCACGATGCGAGGCAAGGTTTCATCACTCGCGATGAAGAAAGGTTTCGCATCAAAGAGCTCAAGGAACGACTGAAATAACTTACTTTAGTCGCTATTTTGGTATTTCTCTTTTCTCTCCATTTTCCTCATCGAATTATTGCAGGATATTATTGACAAACCAGCGAAATATCATAAAATACAACCCTCGATTTACCATTAGACCTTTAAAAAAGTAAATTTAGCGGGTTTAACCATAGTCAGTTTCCCGTAAATTATTGGTTTGCTTTTACCTCATTTACTTTTCATTTTTTAATCTTGAAGAACAGGAAAACAAAATGCAGATAACTGGCATGCTTTGGGGAAGAAAATTATTGGACCTAGTGGAATTTCCCCACTCTGAAGTTCGAGGTCCAGAACTAAGTGTCGATGAAATCAAAGAAATGATCAGGCGGCACGGTCAAGTTTTCATTAAACCCTTGTTTAAAGGTGGTGTTGGTAAAAAAGGAAAATCTGGTCTGTTAGGCCGGGTTGATAATATAACCGATGCCTTGAAAGAAAAAGAGCGCCTTTATTTTTGTGAACATGTTGACGGTTTCAACAAAGTTAAATCAGACGGTGTCACATATGAAGGAGCGGTTCCTGCCGATTATGAAGTTTATTTTTCAATTACGGAAAGCACGGAACATCGTTCTCCTGTGATGACAGTAACACATCATGGGGGTGTAGACATTGAAGAGTTAGATTCTGACAAACTTGCAGTGGTTCCATTTGACCCATTGACAGGTTTAAAGGCGTTTCATGTGTCGAATGCATTGATGGACTTAGGCGCTCCCCCTGAAGTGATAAGCCCTTTAGTTCAGAATTTACCCAAACTTTGGGATTTGTACAACAACTATGGAATGTTAATGGTTGAGCTCAACCCCATTCGTATGCAACCGGGTAAAGGTGGGCGTTTGGCTCCTATTGCCTGTGATTTTAAATGTGCCTTTGATCAGGATGATCCCGCCTGGAAAAGGCTTCATTTGCCTGAACATCTTTTCGCATCAGATTACTCTGAATTTGAACAGGAAATTAATCAGCTTCGCACTTATCAAGGTCAGAGTGATGTTTTTGTTATGAATGATAAAGGGACTATCACCGCACCGACTTTTGGCGGAGGTGCAAATGCAATGGTCACAGAATTGTTGGGAGAAGATGCAACCATATCTTCTGATTTTGGTGGTAATCCTCCTTATGAAAAGATGAATGATATTTCTAAAATTAGTTTCAAATACTGGCTTCCGCAATCGAATGTCTTATTCATTATTGGTGGTAAAGCAAACAATACTGATATTTATGAAACATTTCGAGCGATGGGAGACGGGCTTCGAGAATTTTTTCAGACGAATGGTCCCATTCCGCTATATGTAGTGGTCGGTCGAGGAGGTCCCAACGTGATCCGTGGAATGAATTATCTCCGTGATGTTTTGGATTCTCTTGGATTACCTTACCGTTTTTTCGGGCATGATAGTGCGATGTCTGAGGTTATTAATTATGCGCTCAAAATAAATGAGTGGATGAAAAATGGTGGTAAGGACCAAATAAAAGCTAAATTAAAAATTTAAACTATCGTAACCGTTGGAGGCTTGAATGCATAAGCAAGGTGTAGGGGACTTCCCCTTTTATTGTGGAGTTAACTCGTTGTCTGAGTTAGCAACTAAGGATGATAGGTGCGTAGTATTGAATATTCTTGGTAAAGAAAGCTCAGGTGTTACCCCGGTTAGCCATGACTATTCAGGAGGGAATATTGTTTTTGGTACAGGTCCGGGAAAATCAGGGAAATCTCTGGCAACAAAAACAGGAAAAATCCCAGTTTATAACTCTATTAAAGAAGGTATGGAAGCAGGACATAAGTTTAATACCGTTGTGATTTATCTTCCCCCTTCTGGTGTTAAAGATGGCTTGGCAGAAGCAGTTCGGGATAACCCAGGTCTTAAAAAGGCCATTATTCTTACAGAAAAAGTTTCTGTTAAAGATTCTCGTATAATGCGCGCAATTTGTCAGGCTAATGGAATTGATTTGTTTGGTGGTAATTGTCTTGGATTGGCTGATGCATGGAACCATGTTCGATTAGGAGGTGCGCTTGGCGGAAATGCACCAGAGGAGTCTCTTATCAAGGGTTCTGTGGCCATATTTTCCAATTCTGGTAATTTCACGACAACCATAGCTGTTTATCTTTCCACTGCAGGTTGGGGGACAACGACATCTGTTTCTAGTGGTAAAGACGTATATATTCAGTACAGCGCAAAAGAATTTCTTTATGCGCTTGATAACGATGAACGCTCTAAAGCTGCTATTTTATATAGTGAACCAGGTGGCTACTACGAATACGGGCTTAAATCTGATAAGCCAATTATTGCTTGTGTGGTTGGGCGATGGAAAGCACGATTGACAAAGGCTTGTGGTCATGCAGGATCTTTGTCGGGATCAGGTGACGACGCGCTTGCTAAAGAACAATGGTTTTTGGACTATTTCGGCGTTGATGGAGTTTATACTCCAGAAAAACCAATTGTCTCAAAAAAAGGTGCCCTGGTTACAAACATTGCACATATTCCAGAAGCCTTAACCAAGGTAATGGAGCTTCACAATACTAAACCAGATTTTGATGAACGCGGAAGCTTAAACTTGAAACCTTGGTTCGGTAACAATCAAGGTTTATCATTACCACCCGAGTTGGACTTACCCATTGTTGAAGCAGCAAGTCCTTATAACGAGCAAATTGAAGCCCTTGATCAAATGGTGGGTGCACAGCACCGCCGTGAAACATTGAAAGATGCCAGTGGTGCTTCAATGATGGATCCAAAAACTCAAGTTTCAAAAATTCATAATACATCCATCCTAGATGCATCCATGAAAAGTTTTGAGGCAAATTTGGTTTTTGCGCTTACGCGTCAATACCCCTGTGAGTATGGAGAAAAGATTGCCAATATCGTATTAAATATGTATGTCAATCAGCATAATCAACCTACATTGTTGGCAGCGGAAGCAGCTCGTGAAAACGGTAACTCGCCTAACACAGTTGTATCTTCGGCGGTAGCTATAGTCGGCAAAAAGATGGTGCAAAAAGCTATGGATGCCTCTAATGCACTTTTAGAATTATTCCAGCTTACAAAGCTCGGTGGCCCAAAAGATAATTTTGATTATGCTGCACAATTGAAGGAGGCGGATAAATATAAAGACGCTCTACTTTCAGATGGAGAAGATCCTTGCGCTGCAAAACTGTCCGACTGCCTAAATAAGGCGGGAGATTCAATTTTTATTAAGTTTGTACAGGATTTTGCGGCAGCTAATGGAGATAAGCTTTCAACCGATGCCTTGTTTGGTGCTGTATGGGTTACTCTTGGATGGGAAGCATTAAGAGGTAAAAAGATTTCTAAAGATACTCTTGTTCGCCTTCCTTGGTATTCACGCATTTATAGTACAATTGTTGGTGTGTCAGCACCAGCTTCCCGTCACGAAGAAGATAGTATCGCGGGAGTTAAGTTAGAGGATTTGATCTCCACATACAGCTTTACAAAAACTGCCTTTGTTGCCTTGCTAGGCCGACAACCTTCTGAATCAGAACTTTATGAGTTCCAAGTATTGTTAGGGCTTATCATAACGAATGGACCTGGCACTATTTCTGCTCAAGGTTCAAAAGGAGCCGTGAGTGCCGATGGACCCGAGCAACCGCAACGTGTTCAAGTAAATAAAGCATTTATCGGATTTCTTACCCATACTGGATTTGCTCACGGGGGAAATGGTTACGAAGCGGCGGCCTTCCTTATGGAAAACTTCAAGGGTAAAGGCTTAAATGACCCAGCTGATGCGAATCACGGTCTTGATCTCGATGCGATGGCTCTTAAAGTTGCGAATGAATATTCAGACTACAAGAAAAAGCAAAAAGCAGTAGGCAACCTCGACTATGCAAAACTGCCTTGTGTAAATCATCCAGTATTCAAAGGCAAGGATGTGAACTACGATCCGCGAGAAGTTTTCGTAAACGACTTGTTCAAGGACAAAGATATTAAAAATGTTTTCCTGGATTTTTATCACAGTCTGGTTCAGGCCTTGTTTAAGGCAAAAGTTAGCAAGAATGTTTATTGCGTAAATATTGATGCGGTAATCGCTGTTATTCTTCTTAAAATTGTCTGGTCTGATTTCAATAATGGCAAGTTGAAAGAGGAGGATATTGAATCTGCAAGTTTTGCTACCTTCCTATTTGGAAGGATGATAGGGTGTGCGGCAGAAATTGACGATCATACGTCTCGTGGTAAAAATATGGATACCAGGACACCAGCAAGCAAGTGCTCCTATGTAGGATAGTTTGTTTTTAGATAATTATTTCAAATCCCTTCCCATTTTTTGGGAGGGGATTTTTTTTTTGGTATTTGCAATTGTAAAGGTTTAAGTGCATATTTAATTTAGGTGAACTAAAAAATTTTTTCATAAAACTTAAAATAAATTTAACCAAAGGTACTCCATGCAACCTCAAGAAGGAGTATTGAATGCTCCTTATAAGCACTCCCTGATTCAGAAATATATTTTTAATGATTTGCCATTAATAGCGATGAATATCGCGCGTATTGGTGCTCAAACCCCTGGGATGGCATATGAGATTGCCGACAAAGAAAAACATTATGTGACCGTTGGGTTTGGTCCAATGAACTGGTTGTTAATTACACCGGATCTTCCAGCGCCTGGTGGATTTCGGGTTTTTGATGAAATAGATATTGGAGATAAAGAAGTCCCGGAATCTGAAGGTGATATGCTGCTTTATTTCTCTTCTGATGACCCGGAGTTAAATCTTGAGCTAGCTTCTCAGATAAGCAAATTGTTTGGGAGAGATGGGGAACTGATTGAGGAAGTCGAAGTTGAAGGGGGAGAATATTCTGATGTTTCAGAGTTTAAAAAACAAGCGCTGATCGAANACCCAAATTATCTTGACCAGGCACAAAGTAGTTTTTTGAGCACACACCGTTTTTTAGCTCAAGATAAATCTAAAAATACATTTCCTCACCACCGATATAGTTATAATTTGGGTAAGGAATCCGGTGATTATATTTTAACCTTTCATAAAAACCCTACTAATTTAGAAAATCATAGCGAATCTTTAATAGAACCTGCTAAAACCCGCGGGTTGTTCTTCATTCCTTCCCTTGATTTGTTAACAAGCCTCAGAATGGGTGGTATACGCATGGGCTCTTTAGCTATAAATGCAAAATGGAAAGGCCACTGATATCCGGTAATTTTATATGCGGGAGTTAAAGTTATGAGAAAAATTTTCATATTTAGCGTTACTTATTTTTTTAGTTTTTTAATGGTAGCAAATGCAAACATTAAAACAGAGGAAATTGTATATAACTATAACGATACTAAGTTAAAAGGTTATTTAGCATTTGATGATTCAAAGTTAGTCAAACGTCCTGGAATTTTGGTGGTACACGAATGGTGGGGCCATAATGACCATGCCCGAAACAGGGCTAAAATGCTTGCTGAAGCAGGATATACTGCATTAGCTCTGGACATGTATGGAGATGAAAAATTAGCAAGTCACCCGAAAAAAGCTGCTGAATTTATGAATGCTGCTTTCAGTAATTGGTCCGAATCTCAAGCCCGATATAATAAAGCGATGGAAGTTTTAAAGTCCCATAAAACAGTCGACTCCACTCAAATTGGTTCTATTGGTTTTTGCTTTGGAGGTGCTGTGTCTATTAGAATGGCAAGAGGAGGTTCTAATTTGAGAGGCATAGTCGCATTTCATAGTGCTTTACCTATTGAACCTGCGATTACTAAAAACTCTATGCATTCGGCCGTTTTTATTATTAATGGGTCTGAAGACGGGTTTTTAAAACCGGAAGCGGTTTCTAATTTTTCTCAGGATATGTTTAAAGCAAATGTTGATTTTACTTATATGAATATAAAGGGAGCCAAACACAGTTTTACAAACCCAGAAGCTGATGAGTTCGGAAAAAAATTTAATATTAAGGCACTTCAATATAATCAACAAGCAGATAAAATTGCTTGGACCGCGATGCTGCAATTTTTCAAGCGTATTTTTGATTAAAAAATTAATATAACAGACTTATTTTCATTTCAACTACTTTCTAATCACCAATTATTTTTTGCTATAGCTTTGTGATAAAGGATTTGATATCCGTTCGCCATGTTTTCTTTAGTAAAATTTTTTAATACTCTTTTTTGACATTCAGTTGGTTGGATTGAGGAAAGTTGTTTTGCGGCCTGAAGGAATTCTTTTTTGTTATTACAAATGAATCCAGTTACTCCTTGTTCTACGGTTTCATGAAATGGCGGTATATTTGATGTTATGACAGGAGTACCTGAAACCATAGCTTCAATCACTGATAATCCAAAGCTTTCCCATGATGATAAATATAATAGAGCTTTTGCATTTTTAAGTAAATGGTTTTTGATTTCACCCATTGCTTCTCCATGGTAGGTGATTTTATCGTTTAGTTTTTTCCGGATTTTTTTACAAAAATATCTGGGGTGACGTACTGGTCCAACAATTGTCAGTGGTAAATCTACCCATTTAGCTACCTTGATTGCCATTTCCACATTTTTTCTAGGATGNATAGCTCCCAAAAACAATAAATAAGATTCTTTTTTTTCGGAGAAGCAATATTCATTTAAATCCAAACCATGATAAACAAAAGTTGAGGAGCCGTTTGCTTCTGCGTCTGCTCGAGTAGGGTAAATTGTGTTTGAGACAGGTTCGAATCGCTCATTATGGTGGGTTGAAACGGCGATTTGCTCTGGATGTCTTAATCGGAATAATTGAGAAAATGTATGATCGTGAACGATGTCTGGTTTGAGATTAAGAATTTTTTGGTAGGACTTCTGATAAGCCTCTTCCTCATCACACCACAAAGGAATGGGGATTACCTTTGCCTTTGTACTGCTTCTATCGGGAGCAGCAATGTAAACTTCATGTCCCATTTCTATTTGGGCATTGGATAGCCAATGCACGACACGCTCTGTTCCTCCATATCCTTCTGGGGGTACTAAGTTGTTGGAAACGGAGATATGGACAATTTTCATTTTTGTTTACTCATAAAAAACTTAGTTTTTATTGAATTGGCGAATGATATCCAAGATTATATATAAAATCAAAATACTATGCTGAATTTTATGACTGCCTAATAAATTCTTTAGTATGAGGTTTTGGTTTTGGCTTATTTTTGGGTTTGTACCAAAAGATTAAACAAATCGGTTTGCTTTGAAACAGTAGAGTTCATATTGATCGTTATCGGAGAACTCCCCTTTTTCCAAACATACTCTAAGTTGTTGCTCGGCTGATTTGATATTTTCTAAATTAGGTAGTAGTAAACCCTGTTTTCTTTTACCCTGTACTAATAATCCGAATTGTTTGGTGTTGTGTCCTTCCAGATTTTCTAATTTTTTTAGTGGTGTCAGAACATCGACAGAAAAGGTCAGAAAGGGAAGCTCTTTTTTTTGTATGGGTTTAAATCGCGGATCTTGACTGGCTGCACGAAGAGCATTTTGAATTATTTCTTCGGCCAGGGATTTATACTTAGGAGTAATAGTACCAATACAACCTCTCAAGGACCCTTGTTTTTTTATAGAAACAAATACTCCAGCATTTTGTTTTAGTGATTCTGGTAAAGGATTTGGGATAGGAAGAGATTTTCCAGCTTCAAGGAAATGCTCAACTGAATGAATTGCAAGTTTTACAAGAGAATGCACATAGATCCCCTAAAACTACTATTATAACTTATTTAAAAGCTATTATCTGTTATCTCTTGTTATCTTTTTATTTAATTACTTTTGTGTTGGGTTTGTTTAAGGTTCAATGGTTTTTGAGAGGCTCAAAACTAATACTTCGCTGGGACAACGGGTGAGTTTGTTGATGTATGTCGATTATATATGTAGTCAGCGATAGCATCGAAGTAATCGATGTATTTTGGTTCAGGGAAATCAGCCTTCCTTAAATGAGATTTAGCTCGATCAATATAAAAGAGGGCGAGGTTAAGCGTATAGTCAATAGACTTATGTTTATGCATATGATTAACTATATATTGAATTTCTTTGGGCCCTATATTTTCATTTTTGATGAAATCTTCTATTTCTTTTTTTAATGCTTTATTTGCATTATGATACAGATGATGTAAAGGCAGGGTGACATGGCCTTCTTTGAAATCGGTTCCCGTTGGTTTCCCTAAAACCGTTTCATCTGCGTCGTAATCAAGCGCATCATCCATTAGCTGGAATGCCATTCCAAAATCATTTCCAAATGATATGATAGAAGTTTCTTGTTGCTCTGTTGCATTTGCTAATAAGCCACCCAACCTTGCACTTACCGATAGAATCGATGCTGTTTTTCGATAAACTACATCAAGAATGTGTTTTTCGTTTACCTGGATCTTGCGGGCTTCAGCATACTCTAGAATACCGCCTTCAACTAAAATTTTAGTGGCTTCGGTGATAGCTTGAATTATTTTTCTTTCGCAGTCTTCTGCCAAAATCAGAATAGCGCGAGAGATTAAAAAATCTCCTACCAAAATACTGGCATCGGAACCCCATTTAGCATTTACTGTTTCTTTTCCGCGCCTAACGGTTGTTTCGTCTACTACATCGTCATGCAATAGAGTTGCAGCATGAATATATTCAACAACGCAGCCGTGTTTGACCACTACTTCGTCCGCTTCTCGACCACAAAGTTTAGCCGCCAGAATTGTCAGCATAGGGCGAATACGTTTTCCACCACAATTCATTAGATAGGAGCTAATACCTGGGATTAGAGGTACATCGGATTTATAGTTCGCGTTAATTGCTTTTTCTACCTTAGCGAGATCATTTTTTAAATCCTGGGTGACGTCTCTGAAATCCATATTTAGCTCGTTTTGAATGAATAATAAAGATGAGAACTTGTGGCCTTAAGAGCAGTAAGGGATACTATCAATTTTCTTAATAGTAACACTAAAGTTTTTTATCTCTACTAATTTTTACATCTATTGAAATTAGCTAGGTTTTGGTTAGCTAGTATGCTGTTTTTAAATCCGTTATTTTTTAGAAAGCCAATAGTTTTATGAGAAATTGAGGGGATTGTCAAGGCATTTATACTATGCCTATCTGTTCTGTAATTTTTTATTTGGAAAAAATAATTTGGAAAACTCTTTGAGTAAAATCAGGAATACTTTTAGGTTGCCATTTTTAATTGCTATATTATTGGTATGGCTAGAGTTTTTAATTCTTTACATTTACTGACATCTATAACACTTTGTTTTTAAATATTTATAGATAAGTTTAATTTGCTATTTTTAATACGGGAAACTTTGCAGTTATGGATCTATCGCTAGTTTCAGTTATTCTTCCTACATTCAATAGAGGTTATTGTCTTAAAGAATGTATTGCTTCAGTATTAAATCAAAGTGCCTGCGAATTGATCGTTGTAAACGATGGTTCAACCGATGAAACGGATAAGATTCTGGAAGATTTTGCGAATATTAAAGTAATACATTTGCCAAAGAATCAGGGAGTTTCATATGCAAGAAATCGAGGAATAGAAGAAGCTAAAGGNTCATTAATTTGTTTTCTAGANTCCGATGATTTATGGCAAAAGGGTAAATTGGAAGCGCAGTTAAAATGGATGCAAAAGGATTCTGAGTGCCAAGCAATTTATACGGACGAGGTATGGATTCGGAATGGAGTTCGTGTGAATCCAATGTTTAAACACAGGAAATATTCAGGCAATATCTTCAAGCAGTGTTTGCCATTATGTATTGTAAGCCCTTCTTCGGTAATGCTAAGAAAGTCTTTGTTGAATAAAGTGGGTGGATTTGATGAGTCAATGCCAGTGTGTGAAGATTATGACCTTTGGTTGAGGATTGCTTTGCACTATCCCTTTAAATTCTTGAACGAAAAACTAATTATCAAGCGTGGGGGCCATAAGGATCAGTTGTCTCGCAAATACTGGGGTATGGATCGATGGCGAGTATATGCACTTGATAAGCTTTTACGCTGTAATGATTTAAATCCTGAGAAAAGAGAATGGGTTAAGGAAACTTTAGTTGAAAAAAGTACCGTTCTTATTCAAGGTTTTGAAAAACGAGGTAAAAGTGAGCAAGCTGCTTTTTATAAAAACCTTTTAGCTACATACTGCAGTGATGCGGGTCGGTAGGTTGAAATAATGTTAAGAAAATGGTTTTGTTTACAATTGATTATTTTTTTTGGTTTCCAGGGCGTTGTTATTGCTGATTCCAAGACGGAAAGTGTTTTGCAAAAACTACGTGAAGATTGTAAGCAATTATTATTTGAAACTTACAAACACGAAAATTCCTTTGTGAGGGCTGCAGTATTGCGTGCNGCGGGGGACTCTCATGACCCTGACTTAATCAATCTTCTTAAAAAAGGTATTGAAGACTACTATCCTACTGCGCGTTTATTTGCNTTNCAGGGATTAAAAGAAGTTTCTAAGCCAGTTGCCTTGGAAGCCGCTCGNAAGTTGACNGACGACNATGATATTTGGNTTAGAAGTGCTGCCATAGAAATTTTGGGAGATCANGGNGGNTCAGAGGTAATAGANGAAATTCGGGGTCACTTAAAATCGTATGACGTTCCAGTNAAATTGGCGGCTTCTGCAGGTTTGGTAAAGTTGGGTNAATNTAGTTANCTCGAAGGGGTNCTGNATCCNCTNACACANCCTATACCAAATCGCCGTTACCAAGCTATTGGGTATTTAGGNAAAATAGGNAAAAAAGAAGTNCTNCCNCACTTGGTTAAACTGTTCGATCANCCTGAACCNGANATGNTTTTTTATAGCCTTAAGGCTTTGGAGGGTAAGGCAACCCCAGATATGTTGCCTAAGTTAAGAGAATTATCAAAACATAAAAACCCTTCTATACGTTACGCAACCGCGATTGCAATGGGTAATATAGCTGGAGCAGAGGAGTACTTAATTCCCTTATGTGCAGATGAGGATGGCATGACAAAATTATCGGCGGCGGTGGCATTAAATCGAATTGGGTCGGATTCCTGTCAAGTGGTCTTTGAAGAGTTGTTGCGTCATAAAGATTTTAAGGTTCGTAGTTCGATGGCGAGAGTCATGGGAAAGACCGTCATACCTAAAAGATTATTTATATTGACAGCTGCATTAAGAGACTCTCATTCGCGCGTTCGAACAGCTGCAGTAAGAGGTGTAGGAATGATGGGCGGTCCTGATGCTTTTCCTTTGTTGTTGAAAATGCTAAAAGACCCAAAAGAGGCCATTCGTGCCTATGCTGCTGGAAATTTAATTCGCCTTTTGAAATAGTTACTTTATTNTTACCTCTCCAGAATCGAAAGCTTCTTCTATCCCTAAATCATTAAGTATTATTAGTCTGCCTCTATTATCTAATCTAATAGCTTTGCCAGTAATATTTTGATCACCCTTTTTGAGAGAAATAGTTTTTCCGAATAGGTCTGTATTTGTAGTCCAATTATTGATAATAGCTTGAATCTTATTATTTTGAAAATTTTTGTACTGATAATCTAATTGCGTAACCAATCTTTTGATAAGGATGGTGCGATTTATTTTTTTACCAAACTCTAAATATAGAGATGTGGCTATATCTTTGAGGTTTGTGGGAAATTGAATTTGATTAGCATTGATACCAATTCCAATTATTACTGCAGGAANCTTTTCAATGTGGTATTCGCATAAAATTCCGGCAATTTTTTTACCTTTTAGCAAGAGATCATTCGGCCACTTTAATAGTGCAGGTTGAGGAATAAATTCATTTACTGCTATAACTGTGGCNAGNCCTGTCATCAATGTGATAAACGGTAATTGCT
Source organism: Nitrospina sp. (assembly GCA_002721515.1). Taxonomy (GTDB): domain Bacteria; phylum Nitrospinota; class Nitrospinia; order Nitrospinales; family VA-1; genus UBA8687. Next base: position 18,481 of record PBKP01000020.1, on the reverse strand, counting down.
CTGGAGTGATGTTGCTGGGTCGTATAAAAGTAGAAAGATAAATGCCAGTTCCTGGNTCTGAATACCAAGTTCTACCTAAGCGNCCTTTACCTTTNGTTTGACTGTCTGCTATTACNATTAAGCTCTCCTCAGACNAAATATTAGAAAGACTACGCTTAATTTCTGCGTTAGTTGAATCCGTTTCAGAAAGAAACCTCCACTTTCTTGACCTGTCGGATGGCAATGCTTGCAGAATTTTGATATCAATTTCTGATGAATAGGACAACTGTAATTCCTTGTAAATTAATGATTAGATCAAAGATATGGCGATATCTGCTATTGTAATAGGAAACTTTCAAAAAATGATTGAATTGTTTCAAAAAAATTGTTAAAAAGCTAATTCAAAAGTGGTTCCAGCTAAGCAAAACCTGCTTGGAATCAAAACTTTTTTAGAGGAGAAGGCTGGATGAAAAAGTTGGTAGCTTCTATTATTTTGGTTTCATTGGTNTTGGTTTTGTCTTCTTGTTCTATGGAACAAAGGTGTTATGAAGGTGAATGCGAAAAACCTGAAGGCCATGAAGAGAAAAAAGAGTAGTAAATTTCTTATTGAACTCATTTAGATTGCGGGGGTATGTGCCCCCGCTTTTTAAATCCCCTNATTTCCAGCATCCTTGGTGTTTGTGTTAGATATATGCTGTCGCTTTCACACAAGGATTAGCCATCCATTTAGTTCTAATCTCTTGACAGTCCCTGTTCCTAGAGTGTTACAATAGCGCCTTAAATAACAAAAACCTATATCGTTTTTAAAGGTATTTTTGATACTTTATTGTTTTTAAAATAGTTGATGATTAGAAAATAATAGTTTGAGATGGGTTGTGATTTCTCTTGCCCATTTTTTTTGTATGCGAAACAAAATTAGAGGAAGTAAATGACTGAAAAATACCCTGTAACAGTAGATGAAGTAAGAGATGCGCAGGACAATCTTAAAGTTGGTATTACTGAGCACGAGCAAAAAAAATTTAAAGAGGCTATCGAAGCTTTTAAAAAATCTGCAATGATCCATCCTTTTGATGAAAATCATTTGGGCGAGCTTGAGAAAAAGCTGAGAGAGGGTAGTTATAAATTGCAGCAAGAAAGCATAGCTTTTATGGGATGTGCGGCTGTGCATCTTAATGAAATGATTCATGGGTTGGACGAGGATGAAAGACAACAAGTTCCGGTTGATGATTCATTGATGAAAGCTTTTAAGGAGTGGTAGAAATATGTCTATCCAAAACAGGGAATTTTTATACGATATTTTTCGAAAAGAAATAAATGATAGAAAAATTCCTTTGAGTTTGGGTAAAACTTGTCCGGTAAAATGTACATTTTGTTATGAAATGGATCATAGCTATCGCAAGACCTTTGAAACTCCTTTAACCACTGAAGAACATTGGGAGTTTATATTTAATGAAATTCGTTCCTTTCCAACCCGCGAAGCAGAATCCTGGGTGTTAGGAGGTAATGAATATATGGAGTGGACAGACCTTGCTCTTCATCCCAAAGCGATGGACTGGATTGAAGAATTTTTGGATAAAACGGATAAAAAAATCACTGTTTTTTCAGTAGGTTATTTTGATCCAGTTAGGATTAATAGGCTTGCTGAAAAGTATCCCGGCAGAATCAATTTTGAGCTATCGGTAATCACTTTGGGTGGAGCTCGAGAGCAATTAATGCCAAAAGGACCCCCTGTGGATCAGGTGTTGGCTGTTTTAGACGGTCCTGCTGTGACTTCTGCAAACTTTTATTCTCTTGGTCCCGAATCTATGTCAAAAGATGCAAGAAGAATATCGGAAATTAATAAAAATTGTTTGCTTTGGATGGGTTGTCTTACCCCTTTAAAATATATTGATGGCGATACAACAAAGCTAATGCGAAAAGGAAAGAAATTTCTTCCTGATGAAGCTAAAAAGATTTATGACATGGATTTGCCCAATATACAAATGATACATACGGAATCAGATATTACTGCTTTTTTAAATAGGAATAAAATCATCAAAACCTTTGATGCTTGTGAACTAGAGAAAAAAGATTGGATTGTTATGGCCGGAAATGTGTATAGGATTTTAACTATGTTTAGACCAGGGAGAGCTCGATTTTTATATGTTCCAAATTATACTTTGGGTGGTGATTCTGATTGTACCACTTTGCTTACTTTTGATGATGTTGCTAAGAGAATTACAAATCAAAAAGTTGTTCATTTGCCTAAGGTCATAATGGAAAAATCATCTAATGATGAAAGAGACATTTCAGGGAGATCGTTTGATGAATTTAAAGAGCAATTTCCAAATGTGCGATTTAAAGTGCTTCACAAAATAAATTCAGACCTTTCAAATAAGAAACTATATGAAAAGGGATATTTAAAAAATTATGTTGAAGGATATTTAAATAACCCTTTATCAAAAAAATATGAGAATGTAGCTTATCCTAATTAATCTTTTGCAAAAGTTTAGAGCGGCATTCCAGAACAATAGAAAGGGAATTGAAATATGCAGTATCGATTGAAGATTGTATTTGTGGATAGTCAAGAATTAATTTTGGAAACTACAGAAAAGCATGGCTTCAGCGATGATTTAGAATTATTTGAAGTTACTACTGCTGATGAAATATTTGTGGTTCCCTTAAAACAAATAAAATACATAGCTTGTGATTCCAAAATTTTTAAAAATTGATTGCTGTTGCTAAGTNTTATTCATTTTATAGTCNAATGCGAGCCTTCTTTTTCCATGCTTCTTCATTAAATTTGNCCTGACAAAAGTTTTCAAAAAGGACTTCGTTTAAACTNAGTNGTTTGCCATCAATNAAATCNCCATTTTTGCTAAGCGGTGCAGGANTTTTTTCTTTATTTTTTCCGTTTTTGAGTGTGGTTAGTTGTTCGGGTTCTGATTTATAAACGCAGGACCTTTGATTGCTNTTTTCTGAAATCATTTCATATAATTCATCCAAACTTANAAAAAGGTTTAAAACTGNNGTGTCATTTATTTCCTCCTGNTTTTTTAACTTTATAAGTATTTCTTGAATTTCTACTGATGAAACAATNGCTTTTAAGATGGCATCATTTAANTTTTCATACTCTTGTTCAAATAATTCATCTGANCCCATATTTCCATACTCCTCAATTTTGTAAGATANTAGTAAAANTAGCAATTCCTATGCCATTTAACTAATANTTNTTGNAAGTNAAAATAANCCTTTAAANTCAATNNTTTATGTTNATCNAGTTGGGNTTTTAGTAANTNNATTTTTTTGACGCAGTTATTCGTTAAGATTTTTAAATAATACAGACTTTATTTNNNTTTTNNTTTTTTANGCTTAAATGAAATAAGTTTTTNANCATTACTAATTTAAAGTGCTGANTTGNTTTAAAACNNAATTAAAATAANTTANTTTAGGTGTTAGNNTNAANATAANNTAGGNTAGANCATTAGAAANAAATTTAGAGCNNTAATAAATGTCATTTTTAGCCAGAAATATAAAAGTTGTGCGNAAAGANTTAGGTTGNACTCAATCTNTAATGGCNAATATATTGAAGGTTGGCTTCAGAACTTTTGTTCGTTATGANGCAGGAGAAAGAGANGCCCCTTTAGGAACCNTAGTAAAAATTGCTCGTTTGNGTAATATTTCTCTAGAAAAGTTTTTAANAAATNGCATTGAACCAAATGATATAGCTCCNCTTAAAANATTAAATAAAGAAAGTANTGCTCAGNTTAACTCTATAGATTTCCAATCNGGTAATGTTACTTTTATTAGNCCGAATCGTCATGAGTTAATGACCATAAATGATGNGGAAAAGCGACTTCTCANCTTATATAGGAAAATGCCACACAANTTGAAGAAANATTTGATGCTTTCCATGNCACAANTCGTTAAAACAGGNNTGGTAANAAATNGTTTNCCNGGAAAGTCAGAATATAAATCAAAAGGCGTGAAAAAGGTTTNTAAAANTAAAAATAAAGCTTAGNCNCTNTTTTNNANTCTAAATAAAAAGAAAATAAGATAGAAAAAANANAAAAATGTTTTGCAAGAAAAGATAGACAAGCTTAAAATAGNTTTTGATAATACTACTAAAAATNAACNGTGAGATAAAAATTTGTGAAACTTGCCNGTGTCAGAAGGTCATGGCACAGTGTTGTCGGGATANTCATCCTCTCNGCTTTTTTTTCTGTTGAGTTTTATACCAATATAGTTGAAAAAAGTATCGGTTATTATTTNAAGTGGCAAAACCATAAGCGACCACAATTNGGTCGNATTTGGGAACGTGATAGGCAATCTTTGGTTGCTCAATCCCAAATTCAAAATATTCGATCNTCTCTCGATANNCAGGCAGAAAACACCTCAAACATATCATCTNTAAAACAATTGTTTGAAAATGTTGTGCCCGGNTTTCCCTTAGTTATAACNCGTGAAAAATTTATTAACTTGTATTTTGATTTNCCTGGNCANGGCTCGGATTTAATCATTTCCTCCTATGATTTAGCCAACCTTGATTCAAAAAANAAATGGGATCGTNTGTTGTTAAANCGATTTGGNCCTTGGGTAACTCTTCAGTTTCTCGATAAAAAAAATATTCCGATNCAAGAAANNTTNTTATCTGTTGATACGATAAAGGATATCCATGCTACTAGATCTATTAAAAGAGGAACNCTNGAAGATTCTAATTTTAAATCAAATCGAATTTTTAATATTAATGATGTTCTTCCAATATTGAAAAGTCTAGATNCTGTTACTCAAAANGCTGTTTTNCCTTCGCCACGCTGGTTTCTAGANAAAAATTATTATCTTACNCGTNTTGGTNTAGCNGAAATGNCNGANGACANTAAGNAATCCCAGNATCTTATGTTTGGNATNGAATACGATACAGATTATTACACGGGTGTTTTATTTATACCNGTAGCTATTGGCTTAGCAAATAATATAATGTCTCAACTTGACAGAGNCGATAGTTTGGGCAANCTNNCTGAAACACAGTCTGGTATTGAGGTGNCACCTTGATTTCCNGTTTTCTCCGATTCATTAANTTCTTAATNGCAGCAATCATTCTTTTTTCCATTATAGTTTTTTCAGGGTTGTATATNTGGTTAAGTAATGACCTTCCTCAACTTCCAGNAAAACTCAAAAANATTAACTTAAGTTTGCCAACTGAAATATATTCAGCAGATGGTGAGTTAATTAAAAGTTTAGGGAAAAGACATCCAGTAGGATTAGAAGATATTTCCCCTCAATTTCTAAAAGCAATTGTTGCTGTTGAAGATTCAAGATTTTATGGCCACAGCGGGATTGATCATCGTGGTCTTATAAGAGCTCTAATTACTAACTTTAGAGCTAAAAGAATTGTTCAGGGAGGCAGCACGATAACTCAGCAGTTATCAAAAAATTTATTTTTTTCTTTCGAAAGGAATTGGGTAAGAAAAATAAAAGAACTTATGATCGCCTTCCAATTAGAAGTTGCATTTGATAAGGAAAATATTCTTGAGGCATATTGTAATCAAATTTATTTTGGGAATGGTGCCTATGGAGTCGAAGAGGCTGCGCAAACTTATTTCAATAAAAGGGCAAAAGATTTAACGTTATTACAGTCAGCGATGCTTGCTGGTTTGCCTAATTCCCCGAATAACGCCAATCCCTTTGTGCATTATGAAAAGGCCATGAAACGCGCTGATTATGTTTTAAAACGAATGATTTCAGAAAACCTAATTTCAATAGAAGAAAGAAGGGCTGCATTACGATCTATTATTGATCTTGCAATACCAAAAATTAAATCAAACCCTAATCTTTATTTTGTGGATGAGGTATTGGGTGAACTAGAAAAAGATTACGGAAAAGAATTTGTTCACTTTGGTGGATTGAAAATTATTACCACTTTGGATGCTAGATTTCAAAAACTTGCCTTTAAGGGTGCGCAAAACCATTTGGAAGCGTTGAATGCAAAAATAAAAAAAGAATCTAAATCAGAAAAATTACAGGTGGCTCTTGTAGCAATCGAAAACAAAAGTGGTGCTGTAAAGGCATTGCTTGGAGGGAGAAACTACTCACATAGTCAATTCAATCGAGCTGTCTCAAATAACAGACTTCCTGGTTCATCTTTTAAGCCTTTCGTCTATTTCACAGCTATGGAGAACCTTGGTTTTAACCCAGCTACTGTTATTTTAGACGAACCTTTAAAAATAGAAACTTCTCGAGAAAAATATTGGGAGCCAAAAAACTTTAATGAGGAGTATGCTGGAAACATTATCCTTAAAAAGGCTTTGATGAAATCAATAAACATTGTTTCCGTTAAGCTTATGCAGGAGTTAGGGCCAGAAAAAGTTATTCGTAATGCAAGGAAATTTGGAATTAAAAGCTCATTAGGAAATAATCTATCCCTTGCACTAGGGACTTCTGGTTTGTCACCTCTTGAAGTTGCATCTGCCTACAGCGTTATAGCCAATCTCGGCATTTACAATGAGCCTTATTTAATTCAACAAATTGATGACTTTCAGGGGAATCGTCTTTATGAACACTTTTACCAAGGCGTACAACAATTTTCGCCTGATACGCTTTATCCATTACTAGATATGATGCAGGGTGTCATCGAGAGAGGAACGGGGCGAATAGTTCGAAGAATGGGTTTTAAACACCCCGCAGCTGGTAAGACGGGAACGACCAATAACTTTAAGGATGCTTGGTTTAATGGGTTTACAAGGGATATTTCGACTTCTGTATGGGTGGGTTTCGATAATTACGATTCAATGCGTACAAAATCTGGAAAAGGACTAACTGGGGCAAGCGCTGCTGCCCCTATCTGGGTTCATTTTATGCGAAAAGCCCTTGAAGGAAAAACAATGGTTAAATTTCCTGTGCCCGAAAACATTAAATTTGAAACAGTAGATATAGAGACTGGTCGTTTGCCGGAAGAGTTTTCTCTGGAAAAAATGAAGGTGGCAGTTAGAGATGGTGTTGATCTTTCAAAAATATCAAGTTTAATGAATGCATCAGGTAATAAAATAGGGATTATACAGGAACCTAAAGTTTTTAATAATTTTTCAGCGCCATAAATTTATATGTTGTATCAAACTATAAAATTTTATATTGCCCGATTAACCGTGTCTTTATTAATGGTTGTTGGTGTCGGTTTTTCATTTCTTTATTTTGTACATGAGATCGCCTTGCCCAATGTTGTTTTTGATGATATTGCAGTTCAATGGGCCGTATTTGTTATTTGTATCTTTTTTGGTTTTATAGGTTATGGAATTCTTGGAGAACAACGATTTCATAATTCACTATATAATTTAAAAAATATTTCCCCTGAGTTGTTAGTTGGTAGCATTAAAAATCAATTTGAGGAATTAATTAAGTTTACTTATTCCTCTTATTTTTTGCCAGCAAAAGGAAAAAAATATAGAAAATTAGGTGTATTACAATTTGCAGATTACCTTTTATCAATAGGAGATGAGTCATCAAGTGCTTTAAATATTTATGCGCAAGCCTTAATCCAAAGTCCTCAAAATGCTCGATTTAAAAAGCCACTTTTATCTATCCTAAATAGGGGGGAATTACTAAATCAGCATGAAATTGACTTGTTGCTCATTATGTTTCAAAAAGAAGATGAACGCGATCCAGTCCTTACCTCTTATTTAGCTCAAATATTTCTAAAGGCGAAACAGTGGTCAGGGCAAACGGAACCAGTATTTATAAGTGCCTTGAACGAGGAGAATGAAAATTCTTCGGATATTGTTCGATTTGTTCTTCCTATATATCTAGCCCATGAAAGAACAGATGAACAGGCATTGAGGTTCTATGTTAAAGCGCTAAAGTATAATGTGCAAGAAGAGGATCAAATAAAAAATATTCTTGGTGTAACATTTTGTGACGGGAACCTTATTGGTGTTGCTCCTGACTTGCATAAAAATTGTGAGAGGGTTTTTTCTCAGTTAAGTGATGTTCGACAAGCTCAATTAAAATTAAAATCAGATGAAACAAAAATTTCTTATAAATTAAAAAAAATAAAGTTTCTTAGAAAAGAAGACTTGAAGGATTTAAAAAGTTTAAAAAATGAAATGGGGCTTGTTGCTTCCAGGGTTTCAATTGTATGGGTGGGTATTAAAAAGATTATTATTTTATTAAGAAGTTTTAGTAAGTGGGTACTGTTGAGAATCCTAGATTTTGTTTTTCAATTCGGAGAACTTCCTTTCAAAACAAAAGCTGGGTCTTTTGCAGTTGTATTGATATTAATTGTTGGTGGCCAAATTTATAATGAGTTTTGGTTTCCAGCTCAGCCAAAAAGCATAAATAATTCACTTGTTGATTCTAAACAAATAAAAGGTAATAAAGGAAAATTTCTTTATACAGTTCAAATTGGAGCGCTTGAATCTTCTAGGAATGCCAATAAAAGGGTGGCAAATTTAAAGAAAAAAAATATTGAAAGTTTGTATCTCGTTAAAGCAAAAAAAAGAAGATCTCCTGGTTATTGGTATAAATTAAGAGTGGGTAAATTCAAAACCAAGTCGGAGGCGAGTGACTTCGCAAATCAACTTGTTGCATCTAAAACAGTAAAGAATTACTTTATAATTCCCCTCCCTAAGAAATAATATATATTCTATAAAATTGTTTCTCATGCCTAGAAGTAATAAACATTCAGGTAATTGTTTTGATATATATGTTGTTGTTAACAAAATATAAGATATGAGTTTAAATTGAAAATATTAAATACATTTGTTCCATATATCCGAAAATATCAAAACGAGTTTATTTTGGGCATAGGTGCACTAATTATAACTGACGCTATGACATTGATGGTTCCATGGTTGATAAAAGAAGTTGTTGATGCCCTTCCTCATAAGCCTTTAGAAAATGTATTGTTAAAGTATGTAATTTTTCTTTTTTTGATTTCATTAGTCCTTGTTGTTGGTCGCTTTGCTTGGCGTAAATATATGTTTGGCCTATCAAGAAAGATTGAGTTTGATATTTTAAATAAACTTTTTAAACATCTAATTAGCTTGGATAGATTATGGTATCAGAAACAAAAAACGGGTGACCTTATGTCAAGGGCTACAAATGATTTAAGGGCAGTAAGGGATTTTTTTGGTTTGGGGGTTTTGATACTGATCGATGCGGTATTCGTAATAATTATGGCTGTTTTTATGATGTGTTGGATTAATTATGATTTGGCCTTTAAGGTTTTCATTCCCCTTCCATTTATTTCGGTTTTGTTTTATTGCTTTGTTAANGAAATTGGAAAAAGGCATCAAGCTGTTCAAGAGCATTTGGGGATAATTACTGAACATGTACAAGAAAATCTTTCTGGTATTCGAGTTCTTCATGCGTATGTCCAGGAAGAATTTGAAAAAACGAAATTTAAAGAAATGAATCGAGAGTATATCAAAAAAAATTTACGNGTAACCNAAATTTTTGGAATATTTACTCCCACAATGGTTTTCGCAATAGGTGTNGCTGGCATGATCTCCTTATGGATTGGGGGGAAATCGGTTATTGCCGAGGAATTAANNTTGGGTTCCTTTGTNGCTTTTAATGGTTATCTTATGCTTTTGTCATGGCCTATGATGGGAATAGGNTATGTCTTTAATCTTACNCAAAAAGGTTTTGTTGGCATGAATAGAGTTAATGACATACTGNTGTCNAAACANAGGATTGAAAATANTAGTTCNAATCTCAATTTNTTNAAAGANGTTTCNAAAATTAAACTTTCCNGNNTATGTTTTACNTTTCCTGATGAAAATATACANGCNTTGCAGGAAATCAACATAGATCTTTTGAAGGGGCAAACCTTAGGTATTGTTGGTGTAATTGGGNGTGGAAAAACCACTTTATGCGAAATAATTCTTNGATTTTATGANCCTGACTCTGGTGATGTTTTNATAAGNGGTAAATCCATNAGGGATTTACCTTTAAGTGAACTACGAGATTGTATTGGATATGTNAGTCAAGANCCTTTTCTTTTTTCAATGTCCATTCGAAATAATATTATTTTGGGAAGAGAGGNGGTAACAGAAGAAGAAATTAATAAGGTAGTTCGTTTTTCTGGTTTGGATGCTGACTTAGATCAATTTCCTGAAAAACTGGAGACATCAATTGGGGAAAAAGGTGTCACTTTATCTGGAGGTCAAAAGCAAAGAATAGCTCTCGCCCGCGCCTTATTAAGGAACCCTAAAATTTTGATTTTGGATGATGCTTTCTCAAATCTAGATTCCGAAATGGAAGAAAAATTACTTCGNAATTTAAAGGAGCATTATAGGGATACCACCAAAATTATTATTTCGCATCGTTTCTCNGCATTGGTGGACGCAGAAAATATAATTGTTTTAGATANCGGAAAAATTGTAGANCAAGGCGAGCACTCCCAACTGTGCCGATTAAAAGGAGTNTACGCAAATTTATTTCATAGNCAGAGCTTTGCAAGAGAATTGGAGATGATTCTTTAATGGANCAAATNGAAAACCTGATAGACCGTTATAANGGNTGGACCCTTTTTAAGAGNATTCTTCTTTTTGTAAAGCCATATTCAACNTTGATATTCTTTGCAGTTTTTCTNCTTTTAGTNGTTTCAATATTGAANCTGGCTGGTCCTTATCTCACTAAAACTGTAATTGATGATTATATTTCTGTCGGAAACATGAATGGGATGGATACGATTGCAATTATCTATTTAACGGTTCTGGTTTGTTCATTCCTTTTCCAATTTTCCCAAACCTATCTTATGCAATACATTGGTCAACAAGTCATGTTTGATCTTAGGCTAAAAGTATTTGCGCATCTTCATAAAATGTCATTTTCCTATTTTGATAAAAACCCTATTGGGAAAATGCTTACCCGGGTTGTAAATGACGTTGAAGTGTTAAACGAAATGTTAACTTCTGGGCTCATTTTGGTTTTTAGTGATTTGTTTACTCTTTTTGGAATCTTCTTTGTAATGCTTTATTTGGATTGGAAACTTACCTTGATAGTCTGTGTTGTTTTTCCATTTTTANGTTTGGNCACNAAAGCTTATAGGNCTCGTGCCTGGGATGCCNTACGTAAAAACCGAGCACATGTNTCAGANCTAAATTCCTATCTAAAAGAAAATATTTCCGGAATAGATACTGTTCAATGTTTCAATCAAGAAAATNCAAATTATAAAAAGTTTAGTTCAATAAATAATGAAAGGCTAAAAGAAGATTTAAGGGCAGTTCGATACAATGCATATTATATGCCTTCAATTGACTTTTTTAGTTCATTGGGTATTGGTCTTGTTATTTGGCATGGAGGGGGAAGATTTGTTCAAGATAATATTCAATTAGGAATTTTGGTGGCTTTTATCCAGTATTTACAAAAGTTTTTTGAGCCGATTCGAGATTTGGCAGAAAAATTTAATGTAATACAAACAGCTATGGCTTCTTCAGAGCGTATTTTCGAATTGCTTGATACCCCTGAACAGATACCCGCCACTATTCAATCCATAAAAGAGTATAAATTAAAAGGCAATATTGAGTTTAAAAATGTTTGGTTCTCTTACGACGGCAAGCAAAATGTTTTAAAAGATATTTCATTTTCTTTAAAGGAAGGGGAGAGTTTAGGAATTGTTGGTGCTACAGGATCTGGAAAATCTACTTTAATTAATGCCCTTTGTCGATTTTATGAGATATCTAAGGGTGATATTTTATTTGATGGAAAGCCTATTAGGTCAATCAATAAATTTGATTTAAGAAGGCAGATTGCACTTGTGCAGCAAGATGTTGTTTTATTTTCGGGAAGTATTTTGGATAATATCCGACTTGGAAATAAAGATAAAGAAAAGGAAGTAATAGAGTCGATTTCAAAGTTGGTTAGAGCACACAAATTTATTGATAATTTGCCCGATAAATATGCCCAGGAATTAAAAGAGGGAGGGGAGGGTATTTCTTCAGGACAAAGGCAGTTATTATCATTTGCCAGAGCCCTCGCTGTCGAACCTCGAATACTAGTCCTTGATGAAGCAACCTCCAATGTTGACTTGGATACCGAGCATCAAATTCAAACTGGAATTAAAGAAATGACGAAAGGCAGGACAAGTATTATCATTGCGCATCGCATTTCTACTCTTATGCATGTTGATAAAGTTTTAGTTTTGAGAAAGGGAGAGATTGTAGAGTTTGGAGATAGAAAAGTCTTACTAAGAAAAAAAGGAATGTTTTATAAGCTGTGCCAATCGCAAATTTAAATTAAAAAATCTTTGACAAACACGGATAAAGATATTGGATAAAATAATTCAATTTGATTCTTATTGATGATCTAATTTGTATTTATTTTTTGAATATTTGAAGTCGTTCAACTCGACGATTATTCAGGAGATGGTCGGTGAGGATTTCTTCCATATCTTCTTCAGTTCTTGGGGCATACCAGACTTCATCAGGATAAATAACAACAGTAGGACCTTGGGAGCAGGCATCCAGACAACCAGCCTTATTAACTCGAATCTTACCTTTTAAGCCCATTGCGTGAACACGACCTTTGAGATGACTTAGAAGATTTAATGCTCCCTTAGAAGAGCAGCAACCTCTTTTATCTTCAGTTTTTCTTTCATTTATACAAACAAATATATGTTTTTGGAAGCGGCCCATTGGATTAAATGATTAGTCTGCTTTGGGCAATTTTTGATCTGGTTGGTTTTCGTAGTATTTTTTGAATTGACCAAAATTGACGTAACATCTTTCACAGCTATCGGGGAATACCGTGACAATTATACCGCGCTCTATTTTTTCGGCTAGTTTCAAAGCACCTAGCATTGCGGCTGCAGAAGAGTGCCCCACTAGAATGCCTTCTTCTTTTTCCAGAGTTTCAACCATATCATACGACTCTTCCGTAGGAACGCTAATTTTCCCATCAAGTTCTTCTTCTTTATAAATTCCTGGAACAATGGATGATTCCATATGCTTAAGGCCTTCCAGCCCATGAAGAGATTCGGCAGGTTCAACCGCATAGCATTTGATATCTGCATTAAAATTACGGAGGCCACGAGTGGTTCCCATTATTGTTCCACCGGTTCCTATTCCTGCAAGAAAGTGAGTGATACGGTGATTGGTTTGGTTCCAGATTTCTTTAGCGGTTGTTTCATAATGGGCTTTCCAATTGGAATTATTATTGTACTGGTCAGGCATAAAATATTTATCAGGATTTTTCTCATAAATTTCCCTAGCTAGTAAGATTGCCCCATCAGAACCTTCAAAAGGACTTGATGTAACGATTTCAGCACCATAAAAATCAGCCATAAGTCCTTTTCTTTCATTGCAAACATTCGCAGGCATTACAAGCTTGACTTTATATCCTTTGACTTTTCCAATAAGTGCGTAGGCAATACCAGTATTGCCTGATGTGGAATCAAGTATTATTTTATCTTTGGTTAGGTTCCCGGATTTTTCTCCATCCTCGATCATCTTGAGAGCTGGTCGTGACTTTACTGAACCACCAGCATTTTTCCATTCTGCTTTGGCATAGATATCTACGTCTTTATATTCTTTGCCAATATTATGGATTCGAATTAGAGGGGTATTCCCAATTTCGTCCAAAACGGATCTATCGGTAATAACAGGACAAGTTGGAGCCTGNACATCAAATGGAATAGGAAAACTCAGTGGTTTTGATGACATAAAATAGTTTNAAAATTTTTAACCCATTGCCCTTAACAATTTGGCAGGNCATAGGGTGATTGTTAAAGTATTNTCAGCGNGATAACCCACAAAACTCTTCGTAATCTATTAACTCTGTTATTGTAGATTGATCACTACAAACGGGACACTTAGGATCTTTTTTAAGTTTAAGTTTTCTAAATTCGGTTTTTAAAGCATCATATAACAGAAGGGATCCTANTAAAGTTTCCCCCTGATTTAAAATTAGTTTTAAAGTTTCCACGACCTGAAGGTTTCCAATNATTCCTGCCAAAACNCCAAGTACACCACCTTCTTGGCAATTGGGAACAAGNCCTGGTGGCGGAGGNTCAGGNTATAAACAGCGATAACATGGNCCTTCTTTNGGTTTGAATACGGTNACTTGACCNTCAAACCGAAATATACTGCCATGGATATTGGTTTTTCCAGTTAGCACACANGCATCATTAATAAGATATCGAGTCGCAAAATTATCTGTNCCATCTAATATATAATCNTAGTCTTCAAATANGCGCATTATATTTTCTGANCTTAACTTTTCATTAAATACGGTAACATTTACATCTGGATTAAGGGNCGCAATAGTTTTTTTTGCAGATTCTGTTTTTANCATCCCTATTCGTTCTGTATTNTGAATTATTTGCCTCTGTAGATTACTTAGATCTACTGTGTCAAAGTCGACAATTCCCATNTTGCCTATTCCCGCAGCGGCCAGGTAGTAAGCTGCCGGAGAACCAAGTCCGCCTGCACCTACCAGTAGTACTTTTGATTCTAGAAGTTTGCTTTGTCCTTCTCCGCCAACTTCCGGGAGAATAATATGGCGGCTATAACGTTCTACTTGTTCGTCTGAAAAGTCAAACATCAGATTGCACCACCTGCAATGGCAGGAATTATGGAGATTTCATCACCATCGTTTACTTTAGTTTTTTCACCATCTAGAAAACGGATATCGTCTTCATTCAAATAGATATTAATAAACCTTCTTGGGGTACCATCGGCTTCACAAATACGTTCTTTAATTCCTGTAAACTGTGATTCCAAGTTGTTAAGGATTTCCGTAATATCAGAGCCATCAGCGTTCACTTCACTCTGATTATCGGTTAGCTTCATTAAAGGTGTGGGTACTCTTACTTTTACTGCCATGCTTTACTCCTTTTATACCGTCAAACTGTTTGTAAAAATGTCCTCAAAACTATTTACATTTGGTTCAATCACGACCGGTGCCTCAAAATGGTTTGCCAGAGCTTCTTGTGTTTTTAAACCATTCCCGGTTACACAGATCACAGTAGTTTCATCGGGTTTAATTCGTCCTTGNTCAATCAACTTTTTAGTNACACCAACGGTTACACCGCCTGCTGTTTCNGTAAATATACCCTCGGTCTCTGCTAATAGCTTCATAGATTCAACTATTTCCTCATCGGATACATCCTCNCCATAACCGCCACTAATATTTGCTGTTTTAATACCATAATATCCATCAGCAGGATTGCCNATGGCAATNGATTTAGCAATNGTGTTCGGTTTTACAGGTANAATATTCTCACTACCATTTTTAATTGCTGTTGTAACAGGNCAGCATCCTGTNGCCTGNGCTGCAAAAATCTTGCTTTGTACTTTGTCTACTAAGCCAAGCATTTCAAATTCATGAAATGCCTTCCATATTTTAGTAATCAANGAGCTTCCGGCNACGGGAATTACTACATTATCNGGTGTTTTCCACCCCANTTGTTCAGCTATTTCATANCCATAAGACTTTGAGCCNTCACCATAATANGGGCGAATGTTTATNTTTACNAAAGCCCATTTGTGATTNACNGCAATTTCNCTNCACAAACGATTAACATCATCATAACTTCCTTTAACGGCTATCAANTGGGTTCCATACACTAAAGTACCCAGAATTTTACCNGCTTCTAATCCGTCGGGGATAAAGATACAACTTTTTAACCCTGCCTCGGCAGCGTGTGCTGCGACAGAATTTGCAAGATTACCNGTTGANGCACANGAAACAGTGTCGAAGCCAAATTCCATTGCTTTAGATACTGCTACTGCAACCACTCTATCTTTAAAAGAAAAAGTGGGATGATTGACACTATCATTTTTTATATAGAGTTTATTGACACCTAATGCTTTACCTAGGTTTTTAGCGCGTACCAAAGGCGTAAAACCTGTATTTAGTCCTACTTTTGGGTTTTCGTCAATGGGCAGTAATGGTTGGTAGCGCCACATTGAAGGAGGCCCAGATTCAATAGATTTTTTGTTTACAACTTTTTTAATTCCCTCGTAATCGTAGTTGATTTCAAGCGGACCAAAGCAATATTCGCAGACGTGAATTGGTTCCTTAGCGTATTCCTTTTTACATTCTTTGCAGATTAATCCNTTTACATAACCCATTCAAACATTCCCTTAATTTATTGCAAAAATTTATAGATATAATTTAGAGACTTTTCAATGAACAATTCAGTTTTGTAATNCTAATTTAAGATTCAAATAGTGCTCGCCTACAAGGCAGAACTACAACCACATTCTTTTTAGGGCCTAGCTCTTTTGCAATCTCATTGGCAGCAAAACATGCAGCACCGGAAGAGCTTCCGGCTATAATGCCTTCTTCTTTGCCAAGCCTTTCGGCAAATAGAAAGGCATCTTCATCAGAAACAGGTAAAATGCGATTCAATATATCAAAGTTCAGAACATTTGGTTTAAATCCTGCACCTATTCCTTGAATTTGATGCGGCCCAGGTGGTTTCCCCGATAAAACTGCCGAGGTGGCTGGTTCTACACCCACTATTTTGATGTCTCTATTATGCTTTTTTAAAACTTCTCCTACACCTGTTATCGTTCCCCCCGTGCCTATACCAGCAACGAACCCATCTATTTGCTCCCCATCCATTGCATTAATGATTTCAGGGCCAGTTGTCTTTCTGTGCACTTCTGGATTAGCCGGATTATTAAACTGCTGTGGCATAAAATAATCAGGATTTTCAGCTAGCAGCTCTTCGGCTCTTTCTATAGTTCCTTCCATTCCGAATTCTGCACGACTTAATTCTGTTTTAGCACCAAAACTTTCCAGAATTTGTCTTCTTTCTATACTCATATTTTCGGACATAACCAATACTACATTGTATCCCTTTACAGCACCTACCAAGGCTAGTCCAATGCCAGTATTTCCACTTGTGGGCTCTATAATTGTAGACCCTGGTTTTAAAATCCCTTTTTTTTCAGCATCTTCTACCATGGCAAGTGCAATTCGATCTTTGACACTTCCCCCAGGATTAAAGGATTCCACTTTAGCAAAAATATTAGCGCCATTTTCTGGNATAACGTTATTTAGTTTAACTAAAGGGGTGCCACCAATCAACTCTAAACTATTAACAAATTTGGATTTAATCATTTCTACCCAAAATAAAGTGGATTAATAACTGGTTTGTAACTAGAATTTTTCCTTGTAATGCCATTTAGGGGCAAAAAGCTTGGAATTTGACCTAATATGATAACCCTAATATGCTTTAGATCGACTTTGAATTCAAGCCATTTATAGGGTTTTGGGAGGAGAAAAAGTCATTTTTATGATGTACTGTTTTTTCTTAGACCTCGAAGCCGCTTTTTAAATTGGCGAGTTACAAATTGTGAGTCTTCATTGTTGGAAATAACATGAGGCGTAATAAAAATCATTAATTCTGTTTTATTCAGGGTAGTTGATTCTGTGCCAAACAATTTTCCAACTACAGGTAGGTCTTTTAGAAAAGGTACCCCAGAAGTTGTATTAGTTGTGTTTGTTCGCATGAGTCCCCCCATGACAAGTACCTGGTTGTCCTTTAAGACCACTTCCGTGTTTACTTGGCGAGTGTTAAATGAGGGTGTGCTGCCCACATCAACACCACGGCTGGATATTTCCTGATCAATTTTTAAATTAACAAAATTTTGTGAATTTATTTTAGGGGTAATATCTAACTTGATACCAACACTTCTAAATGAAACTGTGGTTGATGTAACAGGTTGCTGGGTATTTGTGGTAAGGGTGGACGAGTTTATAGGAATTTCATCCGTAATAGAAATGTTCGCTTTTTTGTTATCGGAAGTAACAAGAATAGGGTTTGCCAAAACATTTGCTTTAGAATCAGATGCAAATACTTGTAATTGAGCAATTATTTTGTCCGGATCACCGATAAAGAAGCCTCCACCTGGTACAAAAGAAGCTGTGGCCGATCCGATACCTGCACCGAGTACCTCTCCTCCTGCACTAAGGGCTTTATTTACACCCCCTGATATTGAGGTTGAACCTGCCTTATCCTTGANTGCCCAGTTCGTACCAATATCCATTGATTCGTCTAAGGAAAGATCAACAATGAGCACTTCTATTAAAACCTGTTGGGGGAACAGATCGAGCTTTTTGATGACAGCCAAAATAGCTGGATAATTTCTGGGGCTCGTTCTAATTATAAGCGAATTAGTATCGGGGTCAGGAATAATAGTAATATTACCTTCTATTTCGTCACTAATACCTCCGGTTAACTCTAATTTTGGGCGAATTGATGTTTGGGTCGTGGTGGTTTCAGTAGTGGTTTCTGATGTTTGATTGTTAGTATTTTTATTACCAATTACAGTACTCTCTGAGTTATTTTCTCCACTGAAAATCCCATTTAATAGGCCGGATAAAGTAGGAGCATCACCATTTTGCACATAATATACAAAAGTGCTTACTTCACCCTCAGATACAGGTTGATCAAGACGGTTTACCCAGAACTCTATTGTGGGTAAGATTTTATCAAAAGCATTTACGACCAGAACAGAGTTGAGTCGCGTGAGTGAAAGAAAAGTAAGGGAATCACCTAAGGCTTCTTTATACC
>PBKP01000019.1 GCA_002721515.1 Nitrospina sp. | reverse complement strand
GTATAGGGAAATAAATTTCTCTGATAANTCATATAATCTTTNAAACTTGGAAGCTNATCCTCCAATGAATGAATATGATCTCTTTGACCAATGTCTTTAGAAAAAATAATCACGAATTANCTCACTTATTAATACTTTAATTATTNTTTGGAGGGNTCAAANCTCTGAGAAAACATTTTCATTATNTTTTNTTTTTCTTCATCGGTCATGGATTCGACAGTTTTACGGATTTCTTTCATTTGTTCTGGNGTCATTTTCCCCATGGCTTCTTTTGCAGCCTCCTGAAANCCTTTCATATTACTAGCTGCTCCTTTAATCCATGAGAAATCACTGGTTGCAGAAGAATTTTTACTCGGTGGTTTAAAATCAATTTTTTCCCGAGAACGAAACTCGACATTATTGCCGANAATTTTCCCAAAAATTTGCTGATCNTGCAAATGGTCTAAAACATCAGACAGATTTGTTCCGTGTTTTTTACAGGCATCATAAACAGGCTTAAAAGGAAGGCGAACAATTTTTTCAGGGAATCCGTTTTTACGGATTGAATGTTTGATACTCTCTTCTGCTTGATTAGGTTCTTTCATTTTTTAAAAGTGCTAAATTAAAATTACAAGGCAAAGCTTTCTTGATCTCATCTATTATGGGCTAATACCTATTGTAGTATAATGTTTATAANAGAATNTATTAAATTTTTATGGAAATTTAGCAAACTTGAGAAAACATGTCTGCAGGAAATAAAATATCAAAAAAAACAAAAAATAATTCCGGACAGGGAGTTTTGCGAATTGCTATGGCCCAAATAAACTCAAGGGTTGGCGATTTTAGGTACAACACAAATAAAATAAAAACCCAATTAAAAAAAGCCAGGAAGATGGCTGCGGATGTAATTATTTTTCCTGAACTTGCAATAACAGGTTATCCTCCTGAGGATCTGCTTCTTAAGGAAAGCTTTTTAAAACAAAGCAAAAAGGCATTAGAAAAAATAGTGCCTCACTCTAAAGGACTGGTTTCCATCATTGGGTTTGCAGAAAAAAAAGGCAAAGGAATATATAACTCTGCAGCCTTATTAGGAAATGGCAAGCACATTGGCACTGGCCGAAAGATGTTGCTTCCAAATTATGGTGTTTTTGATGAAAAAAGATATTTTCTCGAAGGCGACATGCCTACTCGTTTTTCGTTAAATAACGTAACACTGGGCATAACGATTTGTGAGGATATTTGGGAAGAGTCAGGGCCTGGAAAAGTTCTTTGCGAAAAAGGGTCAGTAGATTTACTTTTAAATATTTCTTCTTCTCCGTTTCATAAAGGCAAGGGCTATGTTCGAAAAAAAATGATCCAACAGCGGGCGCAGAGTTACCGTGCATACATTGCCTATGTCAATTTGGTAGGTGGTCAAGATGAGCTTGTCTTCGATGGGCAAAGCATGATTATAGCACCCGATGGAAAGATTCTGGCACAGGGAAATTCTTTTAATGAAGAAATGGTTATTGCTGATTTGGTTATAACACCCAAATCAAATAAAAAGTTATCTTCTAAAAATAAAATTCGATCCTATCGAGTGCCAACAAATTTTTCAAAACAGAAAAACTATCCCCCCCCTATTACTCCCACTTACATAAAAAAAACAGAATTGGAAAATATCTTTTCCGCACTTGTTATGGGCACACAAGATTATGTTTGTAAAAATGGTTTCTCTAAAGTAGTGCTGGGTTTAAGTGGTGGTATCGATTCAGCATTAACGGCAGTCATAGCCACAAAAGCTTTAGGAAAAAAAAATGTTGTTGGGGTATTGATGCCGTCACCCTATTCTTCTGAAGGAAGCATTAAGGATTCTCTAAAGCTAGCTAAAAACTTGGGTATTGAAACTTTAAAGCTTCCAATTGCAATAGCCATGAAAGCCTACAATAAAATTCTTGAAAAAGTATTTTCTGCTACTACCCCGGGCTTGGCAGAAGAGAATCTACAGGCGAGAATACGTGGGAATATACTGATGGCCCTGTCGAATAAAAAAGGGTGGCTTGTACTAACAACAGGAAATAAAAGTGAAATGAGTGTCGGCTACTGCACCCTTTATGGTGACATGGCTGGTGGATTTGCTGTGATTAAAGATGTACCAAAAACCTGGGTTTATAAAATTTCTCATTGGATTAACAGAGAAAAAGAAGTCATTCCAAAATCGATTATCGCAAAAGAGCCCTCCGCTGAATTAAGACCCGACCAAAAGGATACGGACTCACTTCCACCCTACGAGTTATTGGATCCTATTCTATTAAAATATATTGAAAAGGATAAACCGTCAGATGAAATAAAAATTCCCGGTTTATCAACTGCAGAAATTAAAAAAATCATCAAATTGGTAGATGCTAACGAATACAAACGTCGGCAAGGTCCTCCAGGTGTCAAAATCACACCCAAGGCCTTTGGTAAAGATAGACGACTTCCGATAACCATCCGCCGCGGAGAAAATTAAATTTTATCTTATTCTGATTTTTTCTTCATATTTGACGCGTTGCCTCCACTGATAAGGAATGATAAAATCACTTAATATCGAGTCTATATGTAAAGGTGCAAACTATGAAAAAAATTGGTGTCGTTCTTTCAGGATGTGGCGTATTTGATGGGGCAGAGATTCACGAATCGGTTATAACTCTTTTAGCCATAGATCGCGCAGGGGCACAGGCAGTTTGTATGGCACCAGATGTAGACCAACTCCATGTTATCAATCACCATAACGGTGAGGAAATGGTTGGAGAAAAGCGTAATGTGCTAGTTGAGTCGGCCCGCATTGCCCGAGGCGAAATAAGGGATATTAACGCTATCACAGCCGATGACATTGATGCGCTGGTATTCCCTGGTGGATTTGGTGCCGCGAAGAATCTATCAAGTTTTGCTGAAAAAGGGGATGAATGCGACGTTCACCCTGATGTCATGCGATTGGTAAAAGAGTTTGCAGCTAAGCAAAAACCTCAAGCAGCTTTGTGTATTGCTCCGGCTATGATGGCAAAAGTCTATGAAAGTGAAAATGACAAACCCACTCTGACCATTGGTAATGATAAAGATGGCATTAGCATGATCGAGGCCATGGGAAGCCAACATCAAGAATGCACTGCAAAAGAGTTCATTTTTGACGAAAAAAATAAAATCGTCTCTACTCCTGCATATATGGTAGGGAAAAGCATTTCTGAAGTGGCAGAAGGAATCGAAAAAACCATCGATAAGCTAATTAGTATGATTTAGCATTTGAGATTCCTTTATTACTAGCTCCCTCATTGGGACAATTTTCGCCTTTTTCTACATTTGGAAGCCCGCTTTCTTCTTATAGTTAAAGGATTTTCTCGATTTTCCCGTAAAGAATAATAGGACCCTTGTATATAATAAGGAAAGTATGGATATGCGAGCAAAACCTTAGATTTTGTACCTACCCAATAAAGCTTAATGCTAAATGAGTAAATATAATAAAAATTTACTAGTAACTGGAGGAGCTGGATTCATTGGTAGTAATTTTATTAACTATATTCATCGATGCTATCCCAACTACAGAATACAGTTACTTGATGCACTAACTTATGCAGGGAACCTAGATAATATTCATCCTTCTCTAAAATCTAATAATCATTTTGAGTTTTTCCACGGAAATATCACGCATCCAGATATTGTTAGCAAATTGGTTGCTGAAGCTGATATTGTTATTCACTTTGCAGCCGAATCACACGTGACTCGTTCCATATATGACAATGCTATATTTTTTGAAACGGATGTAATGGGCACTCAAGTGGTCGCAAATGCTGCGGTAAATAACCCTATAGAATTGTTTATCCATATTTCATCTTCAGAAGTGTACGGAACAGCTCTAACAGATCCGATGGATGAGGAACATCCCTTGAACCCGATGAGTCCTTATGCAGCAGCAAAAGCAGGGGCAGACAGGTTGATTTACTCCTATATTAAAACCTACGATTTGCCAGCGGTGATAGTCCGTCCATTTAACAATTACGGTCCTTACCAACATCTGGAAAAAGCTATACCGAACTTTATAACAAGTGCGTTGCAAGACAAATCCCTAAATATTCATGGCAATGGGAAAAGCTCCCGTGATTGGATGTACGTTGAGGATACTTGCAAAGCATTGGATAAAATTTTACATACAGAAAGAGGAAAAGTAATAGGCGAGGTCATAAATCTGGGCACAGGTAACGACACTTGTATTTTAGACATTGGAATTAAAGTATTAGAAAAGCTAGGCAAATCCAAGAATCAAATTAATTTTATAGAGGACCGCCCAGGCCAAGTTTCTCGTCATATTTCTTCTACAAAAAAATCGGAGACTTTATTAGGTTGGAAATCACAAGTTGAGCTGGATGAAGGCTTGGATAAAACAATCAATTTTTATAAAAATAATCGAGAATGGTGGCAAAGGTTTCTCTGGATGAATGAACTTTGGAGTTCTTGATTCATAACAAAGAATTGTATCGATGCGAATATCTATTCTTCAACTTTCATATCTACCTTGGCTGGGTTTTTTCGAGCAAATGCACCGCTCAGACCAATTTGTTTTATATGATGATGTCCAGTTTACTCGTCGAGATTGGAGAAATAGAAATCGTATTCGAGTTCAAGAAGGTTCAGCCTGGTTAACCGTACCGGTGATTCAAAAAAACAAATTTAAACAAAGTCTCATTGACGTAAAAATTGACAATTCAGTTTCCTGGAAACGAAAACATTTAGAAACGATCCGTTGTCATTATTCTAAAACACCCTTTTTCGATTTATATTTCCCNTGGTGTGAAAAAATATTTAATNGTGAATGGAGTTATTTGTTAGATCTTTCTCTGGAAACCATCCAATATTTGAAACAGGAATTAAAAATAAACACACCCTTGTTACGCTCATCGGAGTTAGTTGAATCTGGAAATAAAACGAAAAGGCTGATTTCAATTTGCAAAGAACTTAAAGCAACCCATTACTTAAGCGGAGAATCAGCTAGAAATTATATTATAGACTCAGAGTTTTCTAGGCAAAATATTAAACTGGAGTACCAAGAATATCAGCACCCANAATACCCNCAACGATATGANGGTTTTGTACCGTTCTTNTCTACTATAGATTTATTATTCAATTGCGGTGAAAAAAGTTTGGAAATATTAAAACAACCTGAGCAACAATGTAAATAAAAAAATTGTGATAATGGATTTTAAATTTTTACAAAAAATTTTACCTCGACTGTACTCTTTTCTGCCTTTTTATCTAGCACCGGGAAACTCTTTTCCGCCTATTCAGGCTTTCTTTGAGGTGACCTATAGATGTAATTTGCGCTGCGATATGTGCCATTACTTAGAAATAATTGAGGACACAGAAAACAATANAAAATACAAAAACGAAATGTCCGCTGAGGAAGTCAAAAAAGCCATATCAAAACTTCCTCGTTTTTCTCTGATCACTTTCACAGGCGGCGAAGCTTTTATGAAAAATGACTTTATGGAAATACTCCAATTTGCTGTTAAACGCCATAAAGTTCATATCATAACTAATGGAACGGCCTTAAACAAAAAAGTGGTCGAAGAATTGATGAAATTGCGTCTTAAATCATTTTGGGGTTGCGGATTATTTTATATGGGCATTTCCATCGAAGGCAGTGAAGAGCTACATGACAGGATTACAACAATCCCCGGTTCTTTTAAAAAAACTACGCAGGGACTTGAAAGATTAATCCAGGCAAAACAGAAGTCAAAATCTAAGTTTCCGCTTATTCATCTTACTTGCGTAATTAATCGTGATAATGTAACGGATCTAGCCCCCCTATACAAATATTCAAATGAATTAGGCGTTAATATCTGCAATTTTGTAATAAGCAGTCCTGCTACCTACTGGCATGGAAAAGATTATGATCAAGATCACCACTTAAATAAACCCACAGCACCCGTTGAAGAAATAGAANCAGAAATTCTTCATANCGAATTAACGCAACTCGAAANATTGAGTGCTCGATTTACAACAAAAATTAGATATTCACCAAACTATATAACAAAGGAAGAAATCGTTCGCTACTATTCCAATAAAAGTTCATACAAAAATTATCGTTGTTATATCCCTTGGGCAAAAGTAGCTTTTTCTGCATATGGTGACGTATTTAGTTGTCCGCATTTCAGAGTGGGAAGTCTCAATAATGGAAGCGGACCCATTTCTTGGAGTTCGAATCGAATAAAAGAATTTCGTTACAAATTAAAAAAGCAAAGAATTTTCCCAGGTTGCCTCGGCTGTTGTCAATCCGAATATATAGGGCATACAGAAAAGAATTCAAATTAACTACTAATTATGAATAATTTAAGTACACAAATAGATGTTTCAATTGTCATTCCAGTTTTCAATGAGATTTCTCTTGTTGACGAATTGTACTCTAGGTTAAAGGTGGTTTGCGAAGGGCTTGGCAAAAACTACGAAATTATAATAGTAGATGATGGTAGTTCAGATGGTTCGCATGAAAAACTAATACAACTTAAAAAGAATGACGCTACACTTCGCATTGTAAAATTTACTCGGAATTTTGGGCAACAGGCAGCAGTGCTCGCTGGATTTAGGACTAGTCAAGGAAAAATTATTGTTCAACTGGATTCTGACTTACAAAATCCTCCTGAAGAAATTCCAAAACTTTTAGAAGCTATGTCAGAAAATATTGACCTAGTGACAACTGTCCAAAGAAAAAGACGTGACGGCGCACTACGAGTTCTTGGTTCTCGCTACCTCTTAAAAATAGGTCAGATGCTATTCGGGAATCAGGTAAAGCTAAATTTATCCTCATTTCGCGCAATTCGACGTAGTGTTGTTCAAAAAATTGAATCCTGCAAAGATCGATCAAGATATATGGCTGTATTAATGAGTTGGATGGGGCTGCCAACCATTGAAATTGAAGTAGAACATCATGAAAGAAAAAAAGGAAATACTAAATACAGTTTTCTTAACTTATTAAAACTAGCCTGGGATCTAGTAACAGGTTATTCAAGTTTCCCCTTACGCATGGTAACCTATATGGGGTTATTTGGTGCCTTGCTTGGGTTTTTAATGATGATATTTTTGCTTTTCCAAAGAATTGTTAATGGAATTTTGATTGAAGGTTTTGTGGTTTTATCTGCTGTATTTGCTTTTTTTGCCGGTGTTCAGCTATTGTCCATAGGTTTTTTAGGAGAATATCTGGGCAGAGTACACCATCAAATTCAAGATCGTCCTGACTATATTATTGAGGAAGTAAACTGACAATGCGTGTTAAACCCCTCACTTCACTAATCATCGAACCTACCAATACCTGCAACCTGCGTTGCTCCTTTTGTTTTGTAACAGAGGGAATGACGCGTGATGAAGGTTTTATGGATTTAGTCTTATTTAAAAAAATTATTGATGACACTCCCTCCTTAGAACATATTTGCATGCACAATTGGGGGGAGCCACTATTGCACAAAGATATTTTCAAAATGTTTGATTATGCATATCAAGCAGGAGTAAAGCACATCGTTATGAATACTAACGGGACATTATTAAACGAAAAAATGATCAACAAAATTGTGGAAAGCCCTCTTAATATAATTCGGTTTTCTATTGATGGCTCAGCAGAAACCTTTAAAAAAATACGCGGAGTCGAATTAGATAAGATTGAAGCTAATATCCTTAGGCTTAAAAATTTAAAAGAAGTTCAACGTCCAAATTTAAGTATTGGTGTTGTCTTTACTGTGGAAGAAAAAACACAACAAGATATTGATGAATACATTAAATATTGGGAAACTATAGTTGACCATGTTCGGATACAACCAAAATTAATACAAAGCCCAAGAAAAGAACCTTGCCCAGAACCTTTTGGAAAAGATTATGGCAAATTGGTAGTTCTTTGGGATGGCACCGTGATCCCCTGTTGTGTTGATTATAATGCCACCCTAAAATTGGGAAACGCAAAAACAGAAAAGGTTTCCGATTTATGGGGATTTGGGGAAATTGATACTCTAAGATATCAGCATGAAAAAGGAGCTTATCCAAAAACATGTATTAATTGTAATGAGTGCAATGTGTCAAAAACACACAAACGCTTTTTCTTTGAGGAAGCTCAAGAAGTAATTTAATTTTTTAAAATATGGGACCCACTTTGGACAAAGAAAAAATACTAGAAGAAAATCGCCGTGTCCATTCCCTTGAAAACCACTTATATTCAGCCCGTCATCCAGAACAGACTAATTTTTTCCAAAATTCATTAGTTGAAAAAACTTTGGACCAAGTTTGTGCCCAATTAAATCCGGAAGCAAAAGTATTAGATCTTGGCTGTGGCACAGGATATTTATTTTTAAGGTTTTTAAAAAGGGGGTTCAATGTAACAGGGTTGGATATTTCTAATGAAATGATCGAGGTGATAAATAATTCTATTTCTGAAAATGAAGAGCACCGTGCTCATCTTATTGTAGGAGATGTCGAAAAGTATATGGATAAAAACCAAGATAATTTTGATTTAATTATATTTTCTGCTGTTCTTCATCACTTATTTGATTACGAGATGGTATTAAGAAAAACGTGTAAAAGCATAAAGCCCGGAACAAAAGTATTGATATTTTTTGAACCCTTAAAACAAGAGATTAACTCAACAATGCGTTATGCCTTTCATAGAACGCTTTCATGGTTAGATGAAAAGTCCTACCGACTTGAAATGGGGATTCGAAAAATTCCTCTATTCGAAAATGAATACCATCACTCAGATTACCAACGTCAGTTTGGTGGAATTAACCCAAAAAATGTTGAAAAAATATTAAGAGAAGAAAGTTTCTCAATTTTGAAATTAGAGAAATATTGTGCACGCCGATTTGGAATCAGCGCATGGCTTGCAAATAGAGTTTTACAAACTCAGAATACATTCAACATCTTTGCTATTAAAACATAAGAAAGCTTTTTATCTTATTGCAACAGCTATTTGTTAAAAAAATTTTCCAAATTAAAAATAGGGCTTTAACCATGATTTAACTANAGAAATTTATTAATAAGAATGCGGTCAAGCACTCTAATAAATCTTGCTAGCACAATTAGATTTTTTAAAACAAAGAAACTGGACAAATCTTCATCAAACAATTTCAAGAACTTTTAGCCCTGCCAATGCTGTAGATTTNTGCAAAGCATCTTCTCCTCGGGGAGTTAGTTTATTTCCAGCAACATTTAGGAACTGTAANCCAGAAAGGGTTTGTGATTTAGCAAGGTATATTGCCCCTTCATCTCCTATTACATTAAGGGCTATAACGAGTCGTTTTAGGCTNGCAAGNTTTTTAGACTCTGAAATCGCCTTTGCACCTGGAGCATGAATCCAATTTTCGTTTTCAATAGAAAGTGTTTCTAAATTTGTCAAGGTAGTGGAATCTGCGAGAGCTTTTACTCCTTTGTCTGAGATATTATTGTTATTCAATCTCAATGTTTTTAGAGAAGAGCAATTAATTGAGTTTGCCAACGCAGCAGCTCCCTCCTGACCCAATTTGTTTTCTCCTAAATCTAGATTGGTCATCGCTTTCATATTGGCAGAACTGGCTAAAGCATTTGCTCCTTCTGCACGTATATCATTATTGTTAAGGTCAAGTGTTTTAAGCCTTGTTATTGATTTCGAATTAGAAAGGGAAATAGCACTATCTGTTGTTAAACCATTATTGTGTATCACTAACTTTTCTAAATTAGCGAATAAAGGGGATTCGGTCATTGCATAAATGCCGTTATCTCCAACATGGTTGTTATTCAGAATTAATATTTTTAAATTTGGGAAAATCATCGAATGACTTAGAGCTTCAACACCAACTTCTGTTAATCCATTATCAGACAAATTTAAAATAGTCAAAGATTCCAAAGAGGGAGCCTTTGCAAAAAACTTTAAACCCTCATCACCAATGCCTGTATCTCTAAGATTTAATTCAATAATTTGTTGGCATAAATCGGATTCAACGAGAGATTTAATTCCCAATTCTTCTAAGCGATTGTAAGATAAATCAAGGTATTTTAAGCTGGAAAGCTTTGAAGTCATTGAAAGAACTTTTGCTCCCAGCGAAGTTAATTCGTTGCTAGAAATATTAAGACTTTCAAGCCTTTTTAAAAATGCGCATTTTGAGAGAAAAAATATTGCCTCGTCATCCAAATTATTATTGGCGAGAGTAAGTTTTTCTAGATTAACAAATACATCTGAAGCACAAAGTNATTGCAAACCTGTTGAGCCGAGTCCGGTTTGATCCAANNTCAAATGCTTGAGGTTCCTAATTGGATCAAACCCTGCAATAGCTTTAAAATCNTCGTNTTTTAGCATGCANCCATTTAATTCNAGGATTTTTTTATCACTACTAATTTTTTCTTGAATTAANCNGCCTAGCTCCGGATTTTCAGTATTTTTTTCAAAATATCGGAGAAAATCCAGACTATCATCAATATCTTTTGCTTCTGCCATTAAACCGTCCTTTTTGAAATAGGACTGATTATAACATTAACCTTAATAAGCTACTTCGAAAACAAGATTATAATGAGAGTAAATTTATATAGGGGGGGGAAATTAATTAAAGTGAACAGATACCGCTTTAGATACCCCTTTCTCTTCCATAGTGATTCCATAGAGGGCATTGGCAAAGGTCATGGTCTTCTGATTATGAGTAATAATAATAAATTGCGTATTGACCGCCATTTCTCTCAACATTTCCTGAAAACGAACGACATTGGCTTCATCGAGAGGAGCGTCAACTTCGTCGAGCAAACAGAATGGACTTGGGCGAACCTTAAAAACGGCAAACATCAGAGCGATGGCTGTCATAGATTTTTCGCCTCCTGATAATAATGAAAGTGTTTGCAAACTTTTTCCAATTGGATTAGCAGTTATTTCAATACCAGAATCTAAAGGATTGGCTTCATCTATCAAAGATAAGTTAGCTTTACCACCTTGGAACAAACGCGCGAATACTTCCTTAAAATTTTCGTTAACGCGATTAAATGTATCTAAGAACCGTTGCTGAGTAGTACAGTTTATCTTTTCAATTGTTGAATGCAACAGCTCGATAGACTCAGCTAAATCGTCCTGNTGTTCCTTTAAAAAGGTATAACGCTCGTTGGTTTTTTCAAACTCAGATAAAGCCGCTAAGTTTACCTCTCCTAAACGCGATAATTTTTCTTTAAGTTCTTTAACAGAAGCTTCAACTGCTTGTTCATCAATATTTTCGTCGTAGGCGGCATCCAATTCTTGACGAGTAGCATTAAAATCTTCATAAACACGTTCCTCGATATGGGCTCTTTGCAGCCTAGTTTCAGAACGTTTAATTTCTATTTGGGACAATGTCTCCGTAATTTCTTGAATTTTTTTTGATAACTCACGAATGTCGTGATCGATTTCCTTCTGCTGCGTTTCATTNTCTCTTAAACTATCTTCTTCTCGCACTGCTTGTTTACTAAGAGTGTCTTTCTCTCTAGACTGCTTCAATATATTTTCTTCTAAAANAGCAATATCATTATCAATTTCAACAATACGGTTTTGGTTTGAGATTTTATCGGCTTCACGCTTTTCAATTTGTTGTTGCAAATTTTTCGTCTGCAATTCGAACCGCTTGATTTCAGTGAGAATGTTTTCCCGTCGTCCAATTAAAGAAGTAATCAAGACCTTTAACCCACTGATCTCAACCGATTTTTCTTCTGAAATTTTTCGACTTTCTCCTAATTCAATTCGCTTTTTAGTCAAGAGTTCTTCTTCAGTAATAATCTTTTGTTCGATTTCCTGCAAATGGTCAGTCAATGAGCCTTTCTCTATTTCAAGTTTCTTTAGCTGTTGGTCTAAATCAATTAATTCTGAATCTAACGTAGAAGTTCGAATTTCTAACCTTTTTAGCTCTTGACGAATTTGTTCAAGATCACGATGGCTATTGTTATTTTCTAATTCTTTTTTATGAACCTCTTCATTTGTATGCTTAAGGTTCAACTCAAGTTCTCCCAAGGCTCTTTTACCAGATTCTATTTTTAGCTTCGATGCTTCTAACTCTATCTTTAACTCTTTAACATTTTTAGAAAGGTTTTCAATTTCTCTGTTTCTCGCGATCAACCTAGATGATTCACTTTTGGCAAGGCCTCCAGTTATAAATCCGTTTGCCTCAATCATTTCTCCATTCAAAGTCACTGCCGTTCCATGAAACTCCGGCTTCTGATGGAGATGCATGGCAACATCCATATCTTCAACAATGACAACATTTCTCAGCAACAGTTCAATGACAGGTCGATAATCTTCAATACAATTAACGAGATTTAGGGCTTTGCCAACAACACCCTGGGTGCCATTCAAATGTAATGGGGGACTTGGGGTGGGTTTTGGGTTCATGGGAATAAATAACCCTCGCCCCGAATCATTATTTTTAAGATAACNNATAGCTTCCATCGAATCAGAATAAGAATTGACTATCACACTTTGGAGCTTGTCACCAAGAACAGTTTCTATAGCAGTTTCATATTCTGTAGGTGTTTGTAGAACTTCAACAAGAACTTCACGAATGCCAGAAATTCTTTCACCATTTTGNTGACTCATAAGNGACTTCACACCTTCGTGNAACCCNTCAAATTGTGTCCTTAGTTTTTCCAACGATTCAAGCAAAGAAAACTTACTAAAATANGCTTCTTTCCTTTCACTATAAGCATCGGCTTCTATCTGCGTCTTGTTCGCTGATTCCAAGACTTTTTGTTTAAATGTATCTTGCTGTTTTTTGAGTTGACGAAACTCCTCGATTTGAGACTGATGTTTCGACTCATGCTCTTCCAACTGTGATTTATAGTTTTGGGTTTGTTTTACTATTTTTTCTTTTTCTGCCAACAAANTTTGTTTTCTTAATTCAATGTTCTTATNTTTTGTTTCAAATTCTGTGAGTTGGTTCTTTGACCCAGCTGATTGCTGAAATAATTCAAATACTTTTCTTTCACCGGACTGAACTTGATCCTGAGCTGCTTGAACTGCATCACGGTTTTGCTCGCACTCTTCCTTTATTTTTTCTAAAGAAACTTCTTGGCAATTGATCTCTTCAGAAGTACCACTTAGTTTTTTTCTCTGTTCTTCAATCTGGAGCAACAAGACATTAACCTCTTCATTCATACCAGTGATTTCTACAGACGCAGAATTAATATCTTCTCTTGCTTCAGCCTGCTGCTCTTTCTTGAAAGTGATAGTTTGCTCATTTTTGCTTATTTGTNNGGTCAGCTTGTGAATATCTTCACGAAGTGTATTAAGACAATTTAACGACTTCTCTATTTCGATATTAAACTGAGCAATCTGACTTTCAAAAGTAGAGTGACGTGCGCCCCATTCAGTTTTTTTTATAGTTTGTTGTTCCAAATCACTTTCAATTTCTTTTAATTGCGCCTGATATCGCCTGATTTTAACCGAAAAAAGTTTTAACGATAAATCTTTGATGTTTGTCTTGAGATTTTTGTACCGCTCTGCTTTTGCGGCTTGTCGTTTCAATGACTCAACCTGTCGGTGTAATTCCTGCACAATATCTGCGATGCGCTCAAGGTTTTGTCGTGAGCTATCGAGTTTTCTTACCGCATCATTTTTACGGCTTTTAAATTTAAGTATGCCTGCGGCCTCCTCTATCAAAATTCGCCTATCTTCTGGCTTCGAAGTAATAATATCTTGAATATGGCCTTGCTCAATGATCGTTAGAACTTTGGGGCTAATTCCAGCATCGAGAAGAAAGTCTGTTATATCTTTCAGGCGACAAGGAATTTGGTTAATATAAAATTCACTTTCTCCAGAACGGTGATAACACCTAGTAACCTTAACTTCTTCTGCCATATTAGGAACACCCGCTATCCGAATTCCGGCAGGAACATTTGAAAGCGTAATAGAAATTTCAGCGCGATTTAGTGGTTTTCGGCTACCACTTCCATTAAAAATAAGGTCAGTTATGCGGGTACTGCGCAACGTCTTGGATCTCTGCTCTCCAATTGCCCATCGGATGGCATCAGAAACATTACTTTTGCCGCAGCCATTGGGGCCGACAATTGCTGTAAATCCATTTTTGAATTCCAAGTTTGTGGAGTCAGCAAAGGATTTAAATCCTTCTAATTCGAGATTTTTTAAGTACATAAAACGTNGAAAACTTTTAAAAATAATGTTTTATAAATTAAATGCTACCTGAGGAAGATTATCCCAATCCCTAGGTATTGTAAAGGGAAATTATACAATGTTTGGTATACTAAACTTTTTAAGGCACAATATATTGTGGCAATGACTTTTTTTATATAAATTATTGATTTTTTAATCTTACCCTAGTTTTTTTGTTTGGGTAAAACCTTACCATTTATATTTATTCAGTGAGCGCAGGGAGGTTTTTNAATGAAAGTTTTCTCTTATAACAAATGTGGAACTTGTAGAAATGCTATTAAATACCTAGAGGCTAAAAAGTTAAAATTTGAAGTTATTGATATAACAGAAAACCCTCCAAGTAAAAAAACTCTTAAATCCGCGATCAAAGCAAAAGGATTGCAAAAAGTTTTTAATNCCAGTGGNGTTCAATANCGGGAACTAAAAATTAAAGATAAACTAAAATCCATGACCGAGGTTGAGGCAATCGACTTACTCGCCTCCAATGGGCGTTTAATTAAAAGACCCATAGCGGTTGATAAGGATAAAATAACGGTTGGATTTAATATTGATGAATATAAAGAGATATGGGGAGTATGATTATCTATTGANTGACTTATGTTCAATNACAACCAAGCTGAAAAATAAGTTTCCACTTATTCAAGATTCGATTGAAGCACATCCGCAAAAGGCAGCAGTTCTGGTTATGCTTTATCCTAAACATAACATTACCCATGTATTGATGATCAAAAGAGCAATGAGCCTAAAAATACATGCAGGAGAAATTGGGTTTCCAGGCGGTCGTTATGAAGAAGAAGACAAAAACCTTTTAGCAACCGCACTTAGAGAAACGCGGGAAGAAATTGGNATCCATGTAGAGGCTTCGAAGGTAATNGCTCAACTACCCATTGTAAAAACCNGGNTGGGATTCGAAATTATACCTTTCGTTGCTGTATTATCAGAGCTTAAAGAATTTGAATTACAAGAAGACGAAGTGGATGAAATATTAGAAATTCCTNTTANTCCACTCATCTCTACNCAACAAAGAAATGAAGGTTCTAATTCCAAANAGAATTCTGTTACATACTTGTTTAAGNATCATAAAATTTGGGGGGCTTCCGCNAAAATTTTGCAAAAGATTTGGCATTAAACCATCTGCNAACTTTTTCTATCTTAAATAACCATGGGCAATTAATTGAAAATATTAAAANTTTTATTTCTTGCAGTAAATTGGAGAGTCTCTCTTCTTAAGGCATTTCAAGATGTAAAGACNCATTCGAAATTTCCTTTACAATTNATTGCAACAGACAGCGATATGCTAGCACCCGCTTTAAGCATTGCAGATGAATCACATTGCCTTCCTTTATTTTCTGATAGCAGTTGTCTACAATCGTTTCACACAATTTGCAAAACACAGGACGTTGACGCAATCATCCCACTGACTAACAATGCCATAGATTTTTTGGACAAATACCGTGAAGTATTGACTAGCAAAAATTGGCGCCTCTTTATTCAAGAAAGTCACACGATAAAAATCTGCCATGACAAATGGAATTTATGGAAGTTTATGAAACAAGAAGGTTTTAACAGCCCGAAAACATTTTTATTAGCAGAATCTGACCCCCCAGATATTTTTCCACTCATTGCAAAGGAAAGGAAAGGGGAAGGAGGAAAAAACCAAATTGTTATAGAAAACCAACAAGATCTAGACTATTGCATGGGCAGATATTCACAACATATTTTTCAGGAATTTATAATAGGCAAAGAATTCAGCATCGATCTATTTGCAGATATTAATGGTGTTCCTAAACTAATCGTCCCAAGGGAGAGATTGTCGGTCCGTGGCGGCGAGGTTATGACAAGTCGAATCGAAATGAATAGTTCCATTATAGTTTCTGCGAAAAAGTTGAGCCGGAAATTGGGATTGACTGGTCCTTGTAATATCCAAGGAATCCAAGATAAAAATGGGCAGTTTTTCTTTACCGATTTAAACCTACGTTTTGGAAGCGGTTCAATACATACCATTGCAGCTGGAGGAAATATCCCCCTAATGATTTGTCAAGAATTGACCAGACAGCAATTTCTTAATCCTGTGATTAAAGACAAGTCAATTATGACACGCTATCCAGAAAACATTTTTCGTCATTCTTAATAGGGCTGATATACTAGTTAGGCTTTTTATTAATAATCCAAATTTCTAAAATCGTTTGGCCATTTCTCTAGATTCCAAAGACCGGTTGATTTTCGCTCTAGATGTACAAGATAAAAACGAAGCTCAACGTCTAGTAAAGTTACTACAAAATCGTGTCGGTTGCTTTAAGGTAGGGCTTGAGTTATTTGTCAAAGAAGGTCCAGAAATCTTAAAATTAATAAAAGATTATTCACCAGCAGATATTTTTCTAGATTTAAAACTCCATGATATTCCCGCAACGGTTCGGGGCGCATTAAAGTCGGCAGAAAAATTAGGCGCAAAATATATCACTATACATTCTACCGAAGGAGAAGCAATACTAGAAACTTCTAAAGAAGTCAAAGACTCCAGTCTCGAAGTATTAGCTGTTACATTTCTAACCAGCTTACATCAATCGCAGTTATGCAAATTGGGCTTTGAGCAAACAACGAAATTAAGTGATCTTGTCTTGGATAGAGCATTGAAGGCTCAACAATCTGGTTGCGCCGGGATCATTTGTTCGGGAGAAGAAATTGCCAAGGTAAAACAAAAATGTGGAGATGATTTTAAAGTCATTGTCCCGGGGATTCGCCCTGAATGGAGCAAAATATCTGCAGATGATCAGAGTCGAATTACTACACCAAGGAAAGCAATTCAAGCGGGAGCTGATTTGATTGTTGTGGGCCGACCTATCCGCGATGCAAATAATCCTGACGAAGCTGCTCAAAAAATTGTTTCAGAAATAAGTAATAGCGCCAGGTAATAAACAAAGATTCTGTTAAAAAAACAGATAAATTTCTTTTCTATGATTTACAATTTCATCTATTTACTAAGCATCGTTTGCTGGATTGGCAGCATCATATTCTTTTCCTTTATTGTCGCGCCAATTATATTTAAAACTTTGGATCGTGAAAAAGCAGGAGAGGTAGTTGGAAAAATTTTTCCGCTGTATTATAATTAGGCTATATTTGTGGGGTCTTAATCCTATTTAGCTTTTTGGCATCCGAGGCTAGGGCGGGGCAATTAAAATGGTATGCTTGGAGCACCATGATTTTTGCGTCTGGGTTTGAAGGCATGGTGATAAACCCAAAAGCCAAAAAGGTCAAGGAGAAGATAAAAAAAGATGTGCTGGAGAAGGAAAAACCAATTCTTGAAGCCCGATTC
>PBKP01000018.1 GCA_002721515.1 Nitrospina sp. | reverse complement strand
TTTTAATTTTACCGACTTACCAAGGTTAAGTAAACGGTGAAATCAGGTTGAACCAGTCTATCCATTTCGTTAAAATAAGGAAATAAATTCAAATGCCTATCTGATGAAACTCGAAAGAAGAACAAAAATTTCAAAGACTATAATAACTATTGGATTGTTTGTTTTTATTTTAACGTCCTCGGCCTATAGTAAACCGAAAGATAAAGATCGCTGGAATAAAAAATACGATACGGAGGTTTACCTATTTGGGGAAAAACCTATCCCATTTTTGGTGGATAATATCCATATTCTTCCAAGAGGAAAAGCACTCGATGTAGCAATGGGAGAAGGAAGAAATGGAGTCTACCTTGCAACCAAAGGATTCGATGTGACTGGACTAGACATTTCAGAAAAAGGATTAGAAAAGGCACATACATTAGCTGCAAAACATAATGTCACAATCAAAACAAAAGTTGTGGATTTGGAAACCATAAAATTTAAACCAAACAGTTACGATCTTATAATTTGTACCTATTATATGGATCGCAAACTTTTTAAGAAGTTTTACGATGCACTCAAGCCTGGGGGAATGGTTTTAATAGAGACCTATAATATTGACTACCTAAAATATCGCGAGTTCAATGCGAAATGGGCACTCAAGACAAATGAACTCCTCGACATTTTTAAAGGAATGCGAGTTCACCGTTACCGGGATTACGACGATGCAAGAGAAGCCTACTCAAGTATCATTGCGGAAAAAACCTAACCCCTTGTGAATTCCCTGAAAAAAGTTTTTGTTTCATTAGCAAACCTTTTCCCGGTTTGGGTTCTCACTGGAGCGGGCTTAGCTTTATGGAAACCTGAGACCGCTACCTGGTTTCAGCCCACCTGGATCCCATATTTCCTTGCAATAATCATGCTTAGCATGGGCTTGACCTTAAACTTCGAAGATTTCGCTCGTGTGATTAAAACTCCCAAACCAATTTTATTTGGGGTGGGATTGCAATACACGGTCATGCCGTTTTTAGGATATTTTTTAGCACAACAGTTTCATTTACCCATCGATTTCATTATTGGCCTAGTTCTCGTCGCCTGCTGTCCAGGTGGAACAGCCTCTAATGTAGTTTGTTTTATAGCAAAGACGAATGTCGCTCTTTCCGTAAGCTTGACTACTGTATCTACTCTGATGGCTGCAATTTGCACTCCCCTTCTTACGACGCTATGGGTCGAATCTCTCTCGATAAAACTTACAGGCCTGTCATTAAATGTGGATACATTAGGATTATTGCTGAAGACTGTACAGGTCATAATTTTACCTGTTGTCATAGGTATTTTATTAAATCGATATTTTAACCGGCAGGTGAAACAGGTCGAACCTTATACACCCTTTCTTGCTGTACTGTCCATTGTCTTCATTGTGGATTTTATTCTCGCTGCAAAAAAGGATGCCATTTTTGAAATCGGCTCGTCTTTAATAATGGCTGTCGTCCTTTTACACTTTTTTGGATTTTTATTGGGTTATTTGTTCTCGCGCACACTAAAGTTTGCTGAGCATGATGCTCAAACCATTTCTATTGAGGTAGGAATGCAAAACTCAGGACTAGCTACGGAACTGGCTCGGAGTAATTTCACTAACTACGCACTAGCAACGGTGCCTGGTGCCATCTCTGCCCTCACTCATTGTGTTCTAGGTAGTATTGTTGCAGGCTTATGCCGATTGCGTTCGGCTAATATAAGTAATAACGCGTCTATTAGTCGAGATAAAATAGATATCTAACTCAAAAAAATTCTGGCTTAATCTGGCATCTATAATTTCCCACTTATCCAAATATAGTTGAAGATTTTTTTAGATTAAAAAATATCCCAGGTGAGAACTTCTTCTGCGCGAACATCTCTTTTGCAGGGTTTTCCCACAACAGCATTTATTTCTGCTGCCGGGATCCCTGTGCCCGGTCGTTTGAAGGAGACCATTTCTGAAGTTAATACGGTGCCGGCAGAAATATTCAATTTAGCAACAAGGCTTCGGCGAGCCGACTTTTTAACAACAATCTCAGAAGGCTGAATTTGTTTTTTGTCATCGCCCATTATCTTGGATATATTAACCAAATCTGCCTTCAGTTGCTTTAATTCTTGTGGTTCCATGGATATGGGCTGATCAACACCAGGTAAGTTTCTATCAAGCGTGAAATGTTTTTCTATTAGCACAGCTCCCAGTGAAGCTGCAGCAATAGCCGTTAAATTACCCATTGTATGATCGGATAAACCCACTGGTAGTTTGAATTTTGCCTTCATTGTTTCCATGCACCTAAGATTCATTTCTTCGTATTGAGCGGGATAACTGGACACACAATGCAAAAGAATTATGGGGCATTTAGATTGCAAAATTTTAATTGATTGCAAAATTTCTTCTTCACTTCCCATTCCTGTTGAAAGTATGACAGGAAGACCTGTTTCAGAAACTTTTTCAAGAAATGGGAGAAAGGTGAGATCAGGAGATGCAATTTTAATAGCCGGCACTCCCAGATCCACCAGCATTTCTAAGGAAAGGGTATCGAATGGTGTCGAAAACAAAGGAATATTTAAAGTTTTAGCATATTCAAAAAGGGTTTCATAATTGGACCGCGAAAGTTCATATCTTTGGAAAAATTTATAGAAAGGGATTTTATTACTCGGGTTATCGGGATCATCAGCAATCAGGCTATTAGAAATCATTTCTTTTGCCACAAAGGTTTGCAACTTGACTGCATCAGCGCCATTTTCAGCGGCAGATTGAATCATCTTCTTTGCAAGCTCTACATCTCCATTGTGATTAAATCCTACTTCTGCCACTATAAAAGTAGGTTTATTAGAGCCAAGAAGTTTTCCACAAAATTCTAAGTTCGAATTGCTCATTGAACAAACGTATCCTTAACAAATAATATAACTGCTTTACGGGTGTTTTCTTACCCAACTAAACTTTCGCAAAACCCCTCAACCAGGTTGGCAGATCAGGATGAACTGCCTCCAAAACTTCTAATTGTTCGTGCGAAAAGGGTTTCAAAATAGTCAGAAGTATTATGAATGCTGAGAAAAACACCAAAGCATTAAAAAATATATTGCTCCATAGTGTTAATGCTGCCAACTGCGCTGGAACCACTGCGACGAACGAGAAAAATAAACACTTACCCAATACAGGAAAAATGGCGGTCGTATCCATTTGTTTTTGAATAATATATAGTTGCCTTAATACCATATAAATCATTGCTGTGCCTGTTGCAGCCAGGGCACCCATTTCCTGATATGATGGAATTAAAACTAGATTCAAGCAAATATTCAGCATACTGCCTTCGACAGTCGAACAAATAACCGTATCTCTACGTTCCAGTATAAATAAAGTAGATGTTAAAAAGTCGATTCCCAAAATAGTGGCGATACCCAAAAAAACAATGTAAAAAGCTAAGGTCGAGCCCGCCTCCTTAAACTGTTCGCCATAAACAAATTGGATCAAAGGCTCCGCATTAAAAAAAGCAAAAACAAAAATGGGGACCGTAAGAAAACTAGCAAATCCAACAATCTGGCACCAAATCTTACCCATTCCATCTACTGAATTTCGAGTATAACTTTCCGACAATATAGAGAAAGCCAGAGGTCCTACTCCCATCATTACAAATGCGAGCATTCCACCCAGACCTGTTGCTAAATGGTAATATCCAATTCGCCCCTGATCTACCTGAAAATAGTTCATCAACACAACATCACTTTGCGTAATTAAACCAAAACTAAATATGGTGAGCAAATAAGAGGCCCAAGCCAGTGAAGGCAACTCTTTTAAAGAAGGTTTTTCAGTCTCTCCTTTTAGATTGGAAATAATGAGTAACGTATACACAATTACATTTATAGAAGTAGAAATAACATAGGCATAAAGCACGCCTTTAATTCCTAAATCCTTAAAAATAAATCCGGCAAGAAAAATCAAATTTAGTAATGCGCAGCTGGTTTCAGCAATAGATACAACGCGGTATCGCAATTGCGTCATAAGTAGGGTACTTAATAAAGAGTTTATAGAAATAATTAGAAAGTAAAAAATAAGAACGTGGCGGTATTCCAATAATTCAGGCGCACCTATAAAAACCATATAATGAGGAAGACCTAAATAAATCATCAAACTAAACAATAAAGAGGTCCCTAAACGAATAGCCAATAACCTTTGAATAAGGTAGCGAGCTTGTTTTCCACTCGGATCCAGCACATTCAATTCTGGAATTTTTTTGTTTATGAGAGTTTCTAACCCAAACTGGTTGAGCAGACGAAAAAATGTGGGAACCACTAGGAGGGTTGCATAAATTCCTAGTTTCTCTTTACCAAGGTAGCGAGCTAAAAGAACTGATACACCAAATAGGAGTACTTGAACGCACACCTTACCAAAAACGTTCCAAGAAATATTGGATATGAACCGCTGAAAAGAAGACAAGTGGAATTGCTCCAGCTAAGGCGACAGCCCCATAAATGGAAGTTAGAAAATATAGCCTAAATTCGGTTTGAAAATACTACATCTTCTACACGGCTTATTATACACTAGGCTTTATATTTTTTTTTATATCAAAAAAGGAGGATGATCCTTGCAATACAAAGTACTTGTCGCAGCCGAGTTTAAAGACCTCAATGAAGATGCATTCGCCGAAGTCACAGGAAGGTTGGAAGAACACGGATTAGAAAAAATACCCACCTTAAATTCCACCTGGGAATATGCTTGTGACGCAGAAGATGAAGCCGATGCCAAGGATAACGCTATTCAAGCTTTTACTAACGTTGTGCGCACTTACCCTTGCGAACTAGGTTTAGTCGTACAAGCTGGCACTTCGCAAATTATACGGCGGAAAAAAAAGTTTGATCCTTAAAAAATATAGGCGTCTACTATGGTATTATTATAAAAACAAAGTAACATGAAAATAGCGCCTCAACTAAGACTTGAAGGTATTTTTTCTTAAAATGCCCTGGGGGAGGGGAATTTTGAATATTATATTGAATAGTTACTGCAATTTAACATGTAATTATTGTTTTGCAGACGAATATATGGAAGAAACCGTTAAGACTCCCGGTAAGTCGATGGAATATGATTATTTTCTTAACGAGTTTCTACCTAAAATCAAAAATACTCCAATAATTAATTTCATGGGAGGTGAACCTACATTACACCCAGAATTCAACGATATATTTCGAAACACTTATAAAAATATTCTACCCTATTCACATCTCAGCATATTCTCAAATGGCCTTATGCCAAATAAGGTTCTAGACTTGATGCTTGAAATGGCAGGTCCCAACGGAACAAGAAAAAAAAATGTGGTTTTTGCTATTCTCCTAAACTGGCAAACCCCAGAAAACATTTCAGAAAAAAATCACGAGCGTTGTAAAGAAGTAGCTGAAAAAATGCTGCGCACAAATGGTTACAGTGTCACATTCAGTCTCAACCTCTACTCAAAAAATCAAGATTTAGAAAAACAGTGCGAAGAAATCGATGCCATCTACCAAAAGGTTGGACTTCCAAAAGACAAACTTTACAAAATTCGGGTAAGCCCGGCGTTCCCGATTATTGGTGGTGAGGCAAATGTCTATCTACCCATCCGCGATTACCCAAAAGTTGGTCAGCAAATGCTAAAAATTTTAGAGCGTTTTCCACAAATGTGTTTCCGATTTGACTGCTCATTTCCGCCATGTTTTCTTGACGAAATCCAAGAAGGGCAATTCTCCCTCACTGACCGTTTTTTCTTTCATGGTAACAAACAGCTTCCTCCGACAGAAGAATGGAAAAACAATGATTATTATTTTGGTTGTGCGGATGGTAGCCCAATGGACATAGATTCAAAAGGGGATTGCTTTAATTGCTTTCCGTTCCACAACTTGAAACTAGGAAATATTTCAGACTTTAAAGAAGTAAATTCAATCGCTATGGCAAAAATGGGTTCAAAGTTTTTAAGCACTGTGTTTGAAAAAACCCAAGCAAAAGAACCCTGCAGATCCTGTCCCCATTATATGGTGAGATGTACCAGCGGATGCTTTGCTTATAACTTTGTAAACGAAGAAGCAGGGCAATTAACTACTACCACTAAAGAATCCGATCAAGTTTGACTTCTTGACAAATAATTCCAATGTGAAAGCCTTCATAAGTTTCAACAGGCCCAAAAATAACACCCTTGGAAAGAGACATATTCTCAACGCCTTGCATTATGAAGTCGTTCAGTTCTTCATTGCTTAATGTTTTGAAACCACCTCGTGGTTGCCGTGGGTCACTTTTGTTCCAACCAACTTCCAACCAGCCCAAATTACCCCCATCCTCTTTAGAAGCCGAACATATGCTGTATTTTCCGGCCAATTTCATCAACATTTGGACACGCGCAGTTTCGTTGGGTAAACCTTCAACCGTTTCTTTTAAAAGATCTGCCACTTCTTTTTTATCTACAAGAATATGACGTATCTGTATCTGATGGGTCGCTCCCGCCATTTTCCCCCCAAAGTCAAAAAATGAAAAAAGTAAATATATAGGATTTATTCATTAATTTCCACTTACTTACTGGAAAGGTATGAGTTAAAAGATTTTTGTTAGAAGATTTTAAGGTCTATCCACTGCGAGACTTGCTGGGTAGTTGAGTTTAAGGTATCTTGATAAACTTATGAACAAAAACAATTCCAAATTAATCTTGGCATCGCAATCACCTCGCAGGCAGGAACTATTGAAAGAAATAACCAGCCAGTTTGAAATTGTTCCTAGTGCTATTGAAGAAGTGTTGGATATCGGATTACGCCCCGAAGAAAATGCCCGGAATATAGCACGTGCAAAAGCGAAATCTATTGCATCGGAATACTCCGACTGTTGGATCATAGGTGCTGACACCATAGTAACACTGGACGATGAAATATTTGGTAAACCTGAGGATGAAAAAGACGCGGAACGCATTTTAAAAAGATTGAGTGGCAGGGAGCATGTTGTAGTAACAGGAATATGTGTAGTGGGACCGCAAAAATCGCGTGACAAATTTGTAGTCTCCAAAATTAAAATCAAACCTCTGACCATTCAGGAAATTAAAAATTATATTTCTACCGGAGAACCTATGGACAAAGCCGGGGCCTATGCGATTCAAGGAAAAGGAAGTTTTATGGTGCGCTCTTTTTCGGGTTCAAAAACTAATATTATAGGTCTGCCTATTGATGAGTTAAAAATACTTCTTAAAAAAACCAATTACCCTTTGCATAAAAGGCAAAAGCTTAATTCTTAAATCAAATAAATGATTTAGAAATTTTTTACATTATATTGAAATGTATCTACTATCTTGAGCTATTGCTTAGCAGAAAAACCTTGACAAATTTACTGTTTTAGGAAGTTAATACGGTAAAATATTGAAATAAATTTGCGCAAACAGCCTGATTATAATTTAATTTACAAGATACGGTAACGAAATAATAGGAAATGAAATCTTCGTTAAGTGAAAAAAATTAATGGCGAACAACCAAAACATTCATGAGATTCATGGCCGGTGCCAAAAATGCCAGGGCCCCATT
Organism: Nitrospina sp.; assembly: GCA_002721515.1. GTDB lineage: Bacteria > Nitrospinota > Nitrospinia > Nitrospinales > VA-1 > UBA8687. The sequence goes on along the minus strand of PBKP01000018.1, from coordinate 13,936 downwards.
TTTTTGAATAGCACCATGGACTGGTATGGCAATAACGTTATAACTCTAAATTGTTGGAACGGTCATTATAAATGGATCAATATCGAAAACCTAGATGCCTATGAAGAGTTGACCCCTGAAACAAAACGTGATTTAGTAACTCATATTAGCTTTTTTAATTTGTGATGCGCCTTCCTTCAGGTATTACCTGCATGGGATTCAAAAAACTATTAACCCTTTTCATTTCAGCAATTCTTTTTCTATTTTCATCTGCTCAAGCCCAGGAAAAAGCACCTGCAGGTATGATTTTAATTCCTGAGGGTTATTTCCAGATGGGGACTTTTTCAGGGAATAACGATGAGAAGCCAATGCACTTCGTGTATACCTCAAGCTTTTATATCGACAAATATGAGGTCAGTAACAAGGACTACCAGCTTTTTATGGAAGCCACAGGACATCCGGAACCTATTTTCTGGGACGACCCACGTTTTAATGACCCAGAACAACCTGTAGTCGGCGTAAGCTGGCACGATGCAATGTCCTACTCAAAATGGAAAGGTAGGCGTCTACCTACGGAAGCCGAATGGGAAAAATCAGCCCGTGGTAACGACGGTCGTCTTTGGCCCTGGGGGGGGAAGTTTGATAAAGGATTTTTCTTTTTCTTTGTAAATATTTTTGGCAAAAACGATAACTATTCTCACACCGCTCCAGTTAATTATTACCATTCCGGAGTAAGTCCCTTTGGGCTATACAATGTCGCAGGGAATGTATGGGAGTGGTGTCTGGACTGGTATGATAAAAATTATTATAAAAGTAGTCCTGAGATCAACCCGGAAGGTCCTCGAGGACCATTAAAAATGAAAGTTCTTAGGGGAGGGTCTTGGGTGAACAGTATTGAGGGTGTGAAAGTAGTAAAAAGAGCTCACAATTATCCAAATATTAAAAACGAAATTTACGGTTTTAGAACCGTGCTTCCGGTTCATTAAAACTATTCAAAAAACCTCAATTGATTTCGATGCTAAATTCAAACAATCTTATTTGAGTTTTAATAATTCCATTGACAACAACTCTGCGAATGATTAGTTTATTTTTTCAAGCACCTTAATTTTACATAGCCACTATTACAGAAAGGAATCCTCAATGAAAAGGTTCATTCCTTCATTTTTTCTGTTCTTATTTTTTATTTTTACTGCTAATTCATCTTCGTTGATTTATGCTCATTCGGGTCATAAACATGATGATCTCAGTATCAAATTGCCTAAAGTAGTAGCCAAGGTTANCGATCAGGATATCAGCGGAGATGTNATTTTCCGCGAGTTAAAAAAAGCTGNCGCTCAATACAAAAAACGTGGAATGCCTCTAACTTCAGATCAGGAAAAGGCAGCGGCAAAATCATTGATTGAAGACGAAATTGGNCGTNCTTTACTGGTAATTAAAGCCAAAGAAATTGGCATAAAAGTTTCTAAAAAAATGTTGTCTGACAGTCTTGAATCAGTAAAAGCANAATTCAAGTCTGAAGCAATTTTCGAACATCGACTTAGCGAACAAGGTATGACCATTAATCAATATAAGCAAGAGCTCGAAATTGATTTATTTATGGATCAGCTAATCAAAAAGGAAATCGAACCTAAAATTAAAATCTCTGAAGAAAATGTTCGAACCTATTACGAAAAAAATAAAAGTAGGTTCAAAAGTCCAGAAAAAGTCCGTGCCAGCGTCATTCTTTTAAAATTTGAACCTTCAAAAGGTAAAGCTGGTGCAAAAGCTGTTATTAAAAAGTTTGAATCAATATTAGATCAAATAAACAATGGCTCGGACTTTTCAGCTTTAGCTAAACGACATTCACAAGACAGCCTTGCATCCAAAGGAGGAGACTTAGGGTATTTTACTCGCAAGCAAATGCTGCCAGCATTTAGCACCCGCGCCTTTAAAATGAAAGTAGGAGAAGTCAGTGACATATTCAAAACGGGTCACGGTTTCCACGTAATCAAAGTTACTGATAAAAAACCTGGAAGAGTCAGCCCATTTGAAACAGAAAAACCTAAAATTGAAAAGTTTCTGNCAAATAAAAAAGTCTCTCAGGCAACCCGAGATTACATTGAAGCCCTTAAGAAAAAATCTAAAATTAAAACTTATTATTAATTTATCTTTGCAATAATTATGAAAGTCCAACCTGGCACTCAAGAACATAAAGAAATATTTTGCAGAGAGTTTTTAGATACACACATACCTTTTAATCCTGAAGAGTTGGAATGGCCTGACCTGAGTGAAGAAACTATTGAAAAGCTAAAAGGCTTTCCAATTTGGGATTACGCCATTTTCACAGAGACCCGTGTTGGCTTGAAACTTTTAGCTTATGCAAAAATAGTTGAAGATCCTCTAATTCGCGAAGCCATCAAACTGCAGGGTTATGAAGAAGCTCGTCATGCAGATATCCTAAGATGTTTTTTGAAACAATATAAAATTCCCTTTAAAGAGTTAGCCCAAGAACCCTTGAAGGGTGATTTAGAAAAGAGTTTTATGTCGACAGGTGCGGGCGAGTGTATTGATTCGTTTTTCGCTTTTGGGTTTATTCAGATATCAAAAGCTTCGGAAGACTATCCCTTAAGCTTGATAGAGNTAATGGAACCTATCGTTCGGGAAGAAGCAAGACATATCATGTTCATCCACAATTGGCTTTTATACATGCGGCACTGCCGGAGTTTTCCCATACCTCAAATTCACTGGATAAATACTTTGCTAGCATTTGCCTCTGCAGGCTGGAGCAGGCTTATGGATTTGAAAAAAATGGGAGGCAAATCATCCTTTACTATACAGGCTACAGATATAGAAAAATCTTCTTTGAGCCCTAAGGCGTTCCTTAATCTTTGTTATCAGGAAAATAAAAAAAGATTGGAAGAGTTTGATCCGCGTTTATATCGACCTAAATTAATTCCGCGGATTATGAATCTGGTTCAATTCTTTCTATAGCTGGAAGAGTGTTTCAAAGCCTATGGATCCACAATCTGGTTATTTTTTCTTCTTTGCTTTACCACTACCAATTTGACTAAGTTTTCTTTTGACGGTTTTCTGCTTATCCCTATCGAATTCCACTGTCAAATAAACACTATTATCAAACAACTTTTTTACGACACCTTCTTTTTTCTTTCCTGCAAAATCAAATTTAACCTTGTCCCCCACTTTCATAACTTAACCCCTTGCCACAAACTTTTTAAAAATTTATTTAGATGAAGCACGTGAGGTTAAAACAAAAGATATAAAGAGTCAATATTTATTAGCTTTGGCGGTATTCACTTGATTTCTCTACAACAAAAAGTATTAATAACATACTGCGCAACTATTCTTAAACTGTTTTTATCCTTTTACTCATTATTTCAGCCTTTTGCAGCTTAAGAATTATTGTCCATTGGTCACACAACAAGCGAATGGTACAATTTGAAAAATTCTAAGAAGTTTTTTCTATTCATTTTCATCTTACTCGACAAATTAAATAGTGGCTCCTCTTTCGCAAAAACCTTATGCAGAAGTAACATTCAACCTCCCCTTGCGAGAAGTTTTTACTTATAAAATCCCCTCCGAATTTCTGGATAAAATTCAAATAGGAATGCGGGTCTTGGCACCTTTTGGCAAACGTAGAATTATTGGCTATGTTGTCAACCTTACTTCTCAATGGGATAAAAATATAAAGTTGAAATTTCTCAGTGACTTACCTGATGTAGAACCACTTGTTAGCACTGAAATTCTTTCCTTAACTAAATGGTTGAGCAGCTATTACCAATGTTCCTGGGGTGAAGCAATAAGAGCTGCACTACCAGCAGGGCTCGATGATCAAAACCAAGAAGAGTTTTGCCTAACTAAAATGGGCGTTGACGCTTTAAAAAAAGGAGAGGTTTCAAAATCAGCCATTCTTATTTTGCAATATATTCAAGAGCATCAAAAGGTCACGACTAAGCAATTTCAGAAAAAATTGGGTAACAAATTTAGTGCCTATTCACTAACCTATTTAGTTAAAAACGGATTGCTTAATTCAATAGAGTCAATTCAAAAAAGTACAACTAGGTATCAATATATTAAAACCGCCCGAATTCATCCGGATTCTCATGCACACGAACAAGTAGAAAAATTACTTAAACGCAGCCCAAAGCAAAAAGAGGTTTATTATAAATTAATAAAAGAAGACATTAGCATATCAGATTTAACAAAGCGTGGACTAGGAAGTTCCACTGTATTAAAAAGTTTAAAAGACAAAAGGCTAATAGAGATCTTTTCCAAAAAATCAGAAAGAACCGTCCATGTAGATATTTCTAATCAACCCATTGGACCTTCTTTAAAGTTAACACCTGAACAAAAAGTGGTTTTTGAAAAGCTTAGTGCAGTTATTAAACAATCCAAATTCCAATCCTATTTACTACAGGGTGTAACTGGCAGTGGAAAAACTGAAGTTTATATACGTTGTATACAACAAGTACTTGATTTGGGCAAAACCGCTATCATGATGGTTCCTGAAATCTCTCTGACACCACAAACAGTAGAACGTTTTCGTCAACGTTTTGGTGACCGCGTAGCAATTCTTCATAGTGGATTGTCAAATAAAGAACGGTTTATAGAATGGAAAAAAATACATGACCAACAAGTTTCCATAGCTGTAGGAGCCCGTTCCGCTGTTTTCGCACCTTTCACTAATATAGGAATTATTGTTATAGATGAAGANCATGATGGTTCTTATAAACAAGAGTCGACACCACGTTATCACGCTCGAGATACAGCAGTAATGCGAGCCCGGTCACAAAATGCATTGGTTTTAATGGGTTCAGCCACACCTTCTTTAGAATCAGTTCATAATATTCAACGCAACAAATATCAACACCTCTCCCTAGAAAAGAGAGTGGGAGATTCCATGCTCCCTATTGCCAAGCTATTGGATATGAGAAGGGAAAGAAAAGAATTTAAAAACTTTTCCATACTTTCCGGAGAACTCATTGCCTCTATCCGTGACCGCCTCTCNAGAAAAGAACAGATTTTTTTATTTCTAAATAGGAGAGGTACGGCTCGATACGTATATTGTCCAGACTGTGGTCATGTTCTGGAATGCAATCATTGTAGTGTCACCCTAACCTTTCATGGCAATGAGGATAAATTACTGTGCCATTACTGTAATTTTTCTTCGCGTATGCCCACCCATTGCCTGGAATGCCAAGGAGAGGTTATTCGTTTTAGTGGATTTGGCACCCAAAAGTTAGAAGAAGAAACAATTCAACTTTTCCCAAACGCCAAAGTCGTTCGTATTGATCGTGATACAACACAAAGCAAATCNGCATTTACCAACATGCACCGCAAAATGCAATCCGGCGATATTGATATCCTTATTGGAACACAGATGATTACCAAAGGTCACGACTATCCCAACGTGACATTGGTTGGGGTTGTAACTGCTGATCTTGCACTAAATATACCTGATTTTCGTTCCTGTGAACGAGCATTTCAATTATTGACACAAGTTGCTGGTAGAGCAGGACGTGGCAAAGTACCAGGAAAAGTACTTATCCAAACTAACAACCCGGATCATTATATGTTTGAGTTTGTTATGGATCACGATGTAAAAAGATTTCACGAAAAAGAACTTCAAATNAGAAAACGATTGAATTANCCNCCATTTACAAAAATGATCGCTCTAGAAATCGTCTGNGAAAAAGAAGATCATGGACAAAATGTTATTGGTANACTACGANAATCTNTTTCTCGNCTTGTGTCCAGAGAAAAATCGGTAGAACTTTTTGGACCNTCAAANGCNGCNCTTTATNGGCTACATAATAAATATCGCTGGCATTTAATATTGCGCGGCAAAAATATCAAGCAATTACAAAGTATTTTGTTAAAATGNTCAGCGCTTANCGAATTCAAGACCCGCGACAAAGTTAAAATCACAATTGATGTTGANCCTTTAAATCTCCTCTAATATTTACCAACTCTATATGAAACTTCTTAGAATTGCTTACGACTGGGTCTTACACTGGGCAAAAACACCTTACGCCTTACCAGCTCTTTGCATTATTTCTTTTATAGAATCATCATTTTTCCCAGTCCCTCCCGATGTCTTATTAATAGCAATGACGGTCGCTATTCCTACTTCGTGGATACGTTTCTCACTTTTTTGTTCTCTGTCATCCGTATTAGGCGGAATATTTGGATATTTTATTGGCTATCAGTTTATGGACCTCATTGGACAAGAGATTGTCAACTTTTATCATTTACAAGAAACGTTTGATAAAATTGGCGGGCTTTACAACGAACATCAAGGTTGGGCAGTTGCTGCNGCAGGTTTNACACCACTTCCCTATAAGGTTTTTACCCTNGCAGCTGGAACATTTAAAATTGACTTAGCGACTTTTATAGTAGCTTCCGCAATAAGCCGATCCGCAAGATTTTTCCTTGTTGGATTCCTTATTTATAAATTTGGACCACCCATCAAAGCTTTAATAGAAAAGTATTTTAATATATTCAGTATCGTGTTTTTCGTTTTGCTCGTGTTAGGGTTTTACTTAGTAAAGTTTGTAATATGACCAAGGAGAACAGCATGAATGAGTATTGCGTTATTTTTATTACCTCAGATTCAAAAGAAGAAGCAGAAAAGCTTAGCCGTAGCCTAGTAGAAAAAAAACTAGCGTTTTGTGTCAAGACCGTTTCCAACATTCAATCGACCTATCATTGGGAAGGAAAAATACATACGGACAACGAAATCTTGTTAATCGTAAAAACTCGGCAAGAAAATTATAAGGAACTTGAAAACTGGGTCAAAAAAAACCATAGCTATGATGTACCAGAAATTATTTCTCTTCCTATTCATAAAGGGTTGCCAGAATATCTAAAAGCTATTGATGACTGGGTTTCCCGTTAAAGCCTATGGCTAACTTTATCCAGAAAAAAGACTGGCAAATTTCTGAAAACCTCGCAACTCCCGAAACCGTTTACCTGCGTCGACGAGAATTTATTCAGGGTACTGCCCTGACGGGCCTAGCTACGGTTGGAGCTTTATATGGTTGTGGGCCTTCTAATATTCCAAACACTTTACCAACAGTCGAATTGAGTAAAACAGAAAAAAACCTCTACCCTGCAAAACGCAATTATGAATTCAAACTTGATCGGCCGCTAACCAATGAAAAAATTGCTGGAACCTATAATAATTTTTATGAATTTGGCTCGAATAAAAATGATCCAGTTCATTATGCGCAAAAACTAAAAACAAAACCCTGGAAAGTAGAGGTTTGCGGCCTCGTAAACAAACCGAAGTCATTCGACATCGATGATTTGTTAAAATCCATGAAAATAGAAGAAAGGTTGTATCGTCTTCGCTGTGTCGAAGCCTGGGCAATGGCAGTCCCGTGGACTGGGTTTTCACTTAGGCAACTATTACACCTAGTTGAACCAAAATCGTCGGCCACTCACGTCAAAATGGAAACATTTTACCAACCCTTCACAGCGCAGGGGCAACTGGCTTTTTGGGAGCCTTGGGCTTATACCGAGGCTCTCACAATAGATGAAGCCATGAATGAACTTTCTTTTCTGGTAACAGGCATATANGGTCACCCTCTTNCAAANCAGCATGGNGCACCTATTCGATTAGCTGTACCTTGGAAATATGGATTTAAGAGTATCAAATCCATAATAAAAATTGAGCTNATTAACTACAAGCCNATGACNTTTTGGACTGCTTTACAAGGACTCGAATACGATTTTACTGCTAATGTTAATCCTCACATCCCGCATCCCCGCTGGCCACAAAATAAGGAGGAGATGCTAGGAACCGGAGTCATCAAAACCACACTTCCTTACAACGGTTATGGTAAATATGTAGCAAAAATGTATGCTTAAAAAAATAAACTTAATGCAATTTTCATAATCTAAAAAATTTTCAAGCGCTTGCCTTCAATGCTGTCGATTAAAAAAAAGTTCTATTTGAGCTCCTAGAAACCCAGCTATAGCTCCTCCAGTCCCAGATGCAATAATTAAAATATCACGATCTCCGGTTCTGTAACCGAGATAACCTCCGATAAAAACACCTAAACAAATGATCAACATATAACGTCTACCACCTAACCAACCTACAAAACCACCCACCACAATACCTAAAAAACCTGCGATAATCATTAGCAGAGGACTGGCCATCACCAACCCAATTAATAATCCTGTGGAGCCTATCAATGCCATTCCTAAATAAATTTCTTTTTTCCCCTGAGCCTTAGGCATAGTATTTTATTGGGTATAGATGAGAATGTGGCTCAACTGATCAATGAAACTTTTCATGATCTTGAAGATGTATTTTGGGCAGGCAGGGAAACCTTCTGGTTCCAGATTGTGCTGATGGAAAAATCTACAATATTTCTAATCTAAAAGTTTGTGCAAAAAAACCACTTATGGATCTCATCAACAAAAGGCAGACTGGTTATTCAGTCTGCCTCTTCATCAAAAAAAACTTCCCGCCTCTTAAAAATAAGAAATTGGAGCGTTATATTTTGCTTCTATTAGAGGTTTTTGAAAACCTCATCAAGGCTAGACTTGGCATCACCAAACAACATGCGCGTATTTTCTTTAAAGAATAACGGGTTCTGTACCCCAGCGTAACCAGTCGCCATTCCACGCTTTAAAACAATGGTGGTTCCACCTTTCCAAGGTTCCATAACAGGCATACCAGCGATAGGGCTATCAGGATCCGTTTGCGCTGAAGGATTAACAATGTCATTGGCACCAATGACGATGGAAACGTCGATATCAGGGAAATCGTCATTGATTTCATCCATTTCAAAAACAATATCATACGGCACCTTGGCTTCTGCCAGTAATACGTTCATGTGCCCCGGCATTCGTCCCGCTACAGGATGAATCCCAAACCGTACATTTATCTTTTTGGCTCTTAGAGCCTTTGTTATTTCATTAACAATATGTTGTGCTTGTGCAACCGCCATTCCATACCCAGGAATGATCATTACCTCTTTTGATTCGGTCAGCAAAGCTGCCACTTCATTAGCCTGTAAGGCAATAACCTCCCCCTGCTCTTCTACAGATGCACCGCCGCCACCGGTCGTCGTACCAAAGCCACCAGCAATAACTGCAAGGAATTTACGATTCATCGCACGACACATGATATAACTAAGAATCGCACCGCTACTACCTACCAACGCCCCGGTAACGATAAGCAAATCATTACTGAGCATGAAGCCGGTAGCTGATGCTGCCCAGCCGGAGTAACTATTAAGCATGGAAACTACAACAGGCATATCAGCCCCACCGATTGCCATAACCATATGAATGCCAAATAATAGCGCAACAGCTGTCATGATTAGTAATGGCATGGTTCCACCACCCGCCGCCGACTGATCTACAAACATTCCACACAACCAAATAGAGATAATCAGTAGTCCTAGATTCAGCCAATGGCGCGCAGGCAATATCATAGGGTTGCCGCCGATCTTGCCGCTCAACTTTCCAAACGCAATGATAGAACCCGAAAATGTAACAGCACCAATTAAAATACCAAGATACGTTTCCACATCATGGATCGTTAATTCAATACCACTGTAATGACTTAACCTCTCTGGATCCATGAAGTTTGCAAAGCCAACTAATACAGCTGCAAGCCCTACCAAACTATGAAGCATAGCTACGAGTTCAGGCATTTCTGTCATTTGTACTCGTTTTGCCAGCACCAAACCGATGGTGCCTCCCAGGAGAAGACCAACAACAAGGATACCCATATTGCCAGTTACTCCAGCTATCGTAGCAATCAATGCTATGGTCATACCGACTATTCCATAAAGATTGCCTCGTCTTGCAGTTTCCTGGTTGCTTAGACCTCCTAACGCCAAAATAAATAAAATTGTTGCCCCGACATAAGAGGCGGTTACGATTCCTTCACTCATTTTCTCGCCTCCTATTTGCGAAACATTTCAAGCATGCGACGCGTTACCGCGAATCCGCCTACTATGTTAATAGATGTTATTAGTATTGCGAAACCAGCCACCCACATAATCGAGTTTTCTCCAGAACTTATTTGTAAAATTGCACCAATAACAATAATGCTGCTGATCGCATTAGTTACACTCATTAATGGGGTATGCAATGCGGCAGTCACATTCCATATGACCATGTAGCCGACAAAGCAAGCCAATACAAATACTGTAAAATGCGCCATGAATGAAGCCGGCGCAACCGCTCCCAAACCAAATAAGCCTAAAGCCCCTAAACCAAAAGTAATTAAAGGGCCCATTACTGAAGGCTTTTCTTCTTCGGCAGGTTTTTCTTCGGCAGGTTTTTCTGCTGGTTTAGCAGGGGCAGCGGAAAGTTTTGGCGCGGGTGGTGGAAAAGTAATTTCCCCCCCTTTAACAGCTGTAGCACCTCGAACCACCTCATCCTCAAAGTCGACTTTAACATTTCCATCTTTTTCTTTACACATATCTGTTAAAAGATGGCGGAGGTTCGTGCCATACAATTGACTGGCCTGTGCAGCCATGCGACTGGGCAAATCAGTGTAACCAATAATAGAAACTCCGTGAACCTTGACGATTTTCCCGGCTTCAGAAAGTTTACAATTACCACCCTGTTCAGCGGCAAGATCGACAATAACACTTCCGTCTTTCATTGATTCAACCATCTCTGACTTAATTAATTCCGGGGCTGGCTTGCCGGGAATTAGTGCCGTAGTGATAATGATATCTACCTCTTTGGCCTGTTCGGCAAACAGCGCCATTTCGGCTTCTATGAATTCTTTACTCATTACTTTTGCGTAGCCTCCTGCACCAGAACCTTCTTCTTCAAAATCAAGCTCAAGAAACTCTGCATCCATACTCTCCACTTGTTCTTTAACTTCCGGCCTAGTATCAAAAGCTCTTACGATCGCGCCCATACTCTTGGCTGCACCAATTGCCGCAAGACCAGCAACACCTGCTCCAATAACCATAACTTTTGCTGGCGGCACTTTACCGGCTGCGGTGATCTGACCTGTGAAGAATCTTCCAAAATTCTGTGCCGCCTCAACTACAGCACGGTATCCTGCAATATTAGCCATGGAGCTGAGCGCATCCATTTTCTGTGCACGAGAAATACGTGGCACCATATCCATTGCTAAAACGGTAACCTTTTTCTCTGATAATTTTTTAAGCAGATCAGGGTTTTGTGCAGGCCAGAGAAACGAAATCAATATCTGGCCCTCTCTTAGGAGATTAATTTCCGAACCCTCCAATTCAGGGCCACGGACTTTTAAAATAATATCGCTATCATTCCAAACAGAGTTTGCATCATTAGCTATTGCAGCCCCGGCTTCTGTAAATGCCGAGTCAGAGAAATGGGCACCATCTCCAGCTCCTGTTTCCACAATAATTTCAAAACCTAGTTTTTTTAAATGACCGATAACCTCAGGTGTCGTTGCTACTCTCTTCTCACCTTCATGGATTTCTTTTGGAACTCCAATTTTCATAATCAATATCTCTCAATAAAAATTTTGGTTTGGGGGAATATAAAAGGGGACAAGACTACCACAAAATCTAGCACATTTCTACTAACTACTCATCGTCAAAGCCAACAAATCAAAAACCCAAAACAAACAGGTATACCATTCAAACCAATTCCTAAAAGCCAAGTATAAATGAAGCTATAAATACAACTCCTAACTATTTTCTTCCTTGCTAGATTGAATCCTGATCATCAAAAACACCTTTTGCCAGGCTTTTTCGTGCTGTACGTGCTTCTTGATCCGCGCGGGTGATACCGCCATCGTAGTCATTATAATCAACAAATTTTAAAGCGGGCTCCATATCAGGGTGGCGTTGTAGATAAAGTTTTGCCATCATTTGTGTAGTCCGTCGATATTTGGGGTGACCGGCTTTTTGTGTACGTAACTCGGCAAAATGTCCCAATTCCCTAAGGTTCATCCCCATATTCCATCGTATGAAATGATTAAATAAAGTGGCGTATTGAGCTTCCTGATAAAATCCCGCACGCTTTAAGTCACGGTGCAAAGATTCCGTACGCCCAAAACATTCATGAACTTTTTTATCCATATTAATCTCTGCAATTTCTTCTGGAACCGAATACCCCAATTCAATTCCAAGGTCCTGCCTTTGCTGTGTGAGCATTCGATGCCTTTGCAAGTCGCGATACTCAGCAAACCCTGCCAGAATATCAAACTGAATAGGATAACCATATTCCAAGGCACGTCCCGGCCTATCTCGTTTGCTTTTTCGTGAACCAATATAGGTCTCGAAGATCTGTTTTTTCCTTGCATCGGGTAACTGACGAATGACGTTTCTAATTTGCTGTGAAGAATGTCTCACATAAGGAAAGATCATGTTTGACAATAGATTGATATATTGATCTTCTACTACATCTTCTAATAAAGTAACTTCTGCCGCAGATTCAATGGGCAACAAATCAAACAGTTCTTTACTCAACTTGTGCATTGCCTGATGATTTTCCGCTACGTATAAATTTTTATCAGCACGCTTTATGAAAGTCGGGATTTGCGTATTCAAGGCTTTACGAATCGAATTAGCAAGTTGATTAGCTTCAAAAAGATCACTCGTCATCAACTTACTGATAAGCCCTGAGTAAAATCTACCATTTCCAACTAAGCCAACATTTGCCTGAGTGCATGCCGGTAGGATACAGCGAATCACATCACACGCTGCACTTCTGATAGTAAAGTTGTAGGCAATACGATGTGCCTTGATCTCATTTTCATCTTTTAATTTAGACAATCCTGCTTTTTGGATATGCCCATTGCGTTCCACTTCAATTTCAAAAGCTTCCTTTGTCAAACGCTTTCGAAACAAGTCCTGCATAGGTTCTACCATTTCGGCGTATGTTTCAAAAAGAAAATCCATATTGGCCTTAAATTTTTCACCTAATTCGGACTCCTTAATGTTATCAGGGCAAATGTACCTCCATTTTCCATTCTTTTTCACATCATAAAGAACATATCGAGTCGACTCTTCAATAGGAGAACCACCAATACGACAGTCTTCAATTACCTTTGTCATTAAGTTGGAAATCTCCTCTATGCACAAGGGGGCAACTGCTAGCTCTGCAACCGAATCGTCACCATATTTATTTACAACCCTATCGATCATCTGTGAACCTTTTACATCGTTTGGCGTTCCATCAGGATTCAAAAACTCACGTGCGACCGTTTCTTTAAATCCAGTAGGGGCACGGCTATAACGAGCTAAAGCTCCACCAATCACTTCAGGATTAAATTTTTCAAGCGTAAACACATTAGCATTAACATCAGAAAGGTAGGGTTCGAGTAACCCACGCTCACGTTCGGTGAGCTCATCAGAGCGTTTTATTTTATTGGCCATAAATTTGTTTATTGAGGAATTTCATTTGAGTTTTTTGCGCAACGAAACCCCGTGTCATTGAAACGTACGTCCGGTTGGCTCCATCTCCGGAACGTGCTGCGAAGTGAATCTGGAAAGTTTACCCAGGAGCCTCCCCTTAGAACTTTAAATTTCCCGTTTTTTGGTCCTAAAGGGTTTTTTTCCTTGCTTTTGCGATAATAAGTTCTACTGTACCAATCATTTACCCATTCCCAAACATTTCCTGCCATATCATGTAACCCATAAATAGAAACACCCCTGGGGTAACTCCCCACCGTGGTCATCGTACCAATACCTTTCCATTTTTTGCTATAGGTAGCACGCCCTTTGGGGGAACCATTGCCCCATGGATAGATATAACCAGTTGGGCCGCGCGCGGCTTTCTCCCACTCCGCTTCTGTAGGTAAACGTTTTCCTTTCCATTGGCAATAAGCAGTCGCATCGTACCAGCTGACCTGTGTAACCGGCTGTTTTCTTACCATCAAAGAAAAAGTTTCATCCTTCCATAAATTTCCTTCCCAACATGAATCTGTTGTACAGGTGTCATCTAATGCGGGCCGATGACCTGTAGCTTTTACAAACTCAAGATA
>PBKP01000017.1 GCA_002721515.1 Nitrospina sp. | reverse complement strand
TTTTTCTCATCGTCAAATTTTTAAAATGAATTCCTTGCGATTCATGAATCGATAACATAGCGCTATAAAAAATATTGTCTATTTTTCCCTCCCCCCCATCTTCCATTTGGATATTAAAAACCCTAGAGCCTGTTGTTTTGGGTCCATGAAAAGCCATGACACCCCAACTATTTCCCTTGGTCGCGGATTTCACTATCACTGGATCTGAAATAGTTCCCATGATATTTACCCTGTTTTTAAAAATCAAACTAGCACCCTGTTTCAACAATATCTTGGTTCCTGGTAAAATTTTTAAGGGATAAGATATAATTTGATTCTCATTGATTATCTTGTCACCTGACCATACGAATTCCTTAGATGTTTTTTCGACTATAGGTTGATTCCATCTGGACGGTGTAACCCCAGTCAAACTACTTTTGGAAAGAACAGCTTGTTTTCCAGTTAAATTATTAGAAGCTTTAATTTCGGTCGGCTCAATTCTTACATTCCCTACCAGCCGAAATAATGTGGGAATCATATTAAAGCCTCCTGTTTGAATTAATTCCCAATTTATAGGGTCTTGCCAGGAAGAGACCTGGTTGGCTAACCATGTTGCCTCCAAAATTAGATCTCTGCCATCAATTCGAAACGGAATCCTTAAATCGCCATTTGATATAATGCCGTTACTATCGGCATCCCATCCAATGAAACTAGGTATTGTTGTCCCTTCGGCAAACGACATAGTAACCTTGTCAACTGGAATTGGTCCCTTAATGGTTAACGCTAAAGTATTCTTTTCTTGCTTCCATTCTGCTTGTGGTGGACCAGATAATTGGTTGCTAAGCCATTTATTAAGTTTTCGCATTTGCATAAAAAGTTGATTCCATTCTTGCCTGACCTTTTCTTCATTTATGGGATGAAAAAATCTTTTTGTTCCAAAAGATTGTTGATGACGGTATTTATCGCGCGACATGCTAGTTACTAGGTTTGGGATTAAATTATCCAAATGAAAAATTGTTTTTGGAAGTATCTCATCAATAACAAACTTATAAAGATTTCTATGTTTCTTCAGCACAAAGTCACTCGACTTATTATATAAGGTCAGCAACGCATGACTCCTTCTGTTAAGTTTAAAGTCTTCCTCTCTAAACATGCTAACAGTATCATGGACTATAGGTTTAACACTTCCACTCCAGGGATCAAATATAAGCCGCATGTTGTGACGCCAATCGTTATGCCATGCCTGAACAAGAGTTTGATACGCTGAGAAAAGAGCCCAATCATCAATTTTTGCTGTTTGTTTTAAACGCGCAAAGGATTCACTAGATGTTTCAGCCTCACGGACAAGGTTTAAGAAATAAATAAGATCGGAAACATCATCTTCAGATACTCGGTTAAATATAGAAGCCTTTCTCCAAAGGGAAGGATTGTTGAATAAGTCAAAATCGATTGTTAAGTAACGTTCTTTGTAAACCTGTTCGCCCTTATATAAATTAACGGGCATTATATTATTATTACGCAGAAAACTTTCATCAATGTGTTCGACTTCGTTATACACACCATAAGGTTCTTCATTTATAAAAAGTTCCACCATTCTGGATTGTGGGGACATTACGCCAACTTTCCGACCAATATAATAGGAAATATAGTTATCCAAAAATGTTTCGTGTTTAGGGATACCGTAATTATAGATTCTCACACGACCGAATAGTTTTTTCTTAGGCGCTTTAAGGCGCCAGGACTTTTTTTCATAGGCCCAATTTCTTGGAGCATCCCCTCGGTGGCGGAATTTGATTTTTGTAAGATTTCTATGCGAATCCAATATGAATCCTTTTTTCCATTTTTTAGTTGACTGGGGAGGATCTTCCATTAATTTGATTCTTGCTTTTTCAGGGATATAAAGTCTAACAGTAGGCAAGCCCTTTTTCCTACTCTTTGTAAAGTGATGATGAGTAAACTCATACAATCTTTGACTTTGATAGCTGAGGAGATTATCTAAGGGGCGAACGGCCCATCCTATATCTATAAAATGAGCTCGCCACTCTTTATAAAGCACATGGGAACCCCAAAAAATAACCAACGACATCAATCCGATTATAATCGTTAGAAAATTAATTTGTTTTGGCATGACTGTTACTTTTAGACCCGCATGGGAAAGGACTCGCTAAACCTAAACGTTCGAAACGAAGGGATATATCTACACGATCAGCTTTTCCATATTTATTCTCTGGAACATAGAGATTGACTGTTTCAAAATCTCTTGACACAGTGATAACCCGACCATCGCTAAGATGAAACCCATTCCAACTGATCAGCTTTAAGTTTTTTTCAAATTCAGATGACAAGCGACCTTGATTATAAAACCTTATTCGGTGCACCTTGATTGCAATTCCAGGTAAAACTCCAAAATGTAGGCGGATTTTTTTAATGGAAACGGTTTCTTTTAAAGGAAAGTCGTAGGAGCGCACTTCATTTCCAAGATGCAAACCCATATTGGCTACTAGGTAGCGCTTGCCAGAATCACCTGTAACCTCTAAAGACAATTTTCTCAAACCCGTGGCATAAAACAATTTTGAAGTATAATGAAAGTCTGGACCGCCAAACTGTGATTCAAGATAACGATCGCACCACTGATCCAACTTAGTCGTAAATTCCCCGGCTAAAGCTAGTTCCAAAGCTATACGGTATGGTCTTTCATCGGCAGGAGATAGTTTTGAAGCAATTTCCAACTGATGAAATGCCTCTTCATAATTCTTTACACTCAATGATTTTGCGTACCATAATCTTGGAAGAAACAATTTAGGATAAGCTTCTGTAAAACGATGCATGAACGGCTTTAAAGATTCCAAGTCCTCAGGAAATCGGGTTCGCGCCATGACAAATTCAGCATTATCTATAAGACCTTGTAAAAGCGTGTTCTGACCTTCCGAAAAATCTTCAACAATACTTAATTGCCTATTCAGCCAGATATTCGCCGAGGAAAATTCCCGCTTTTTGGTTTTAAAGCGTATGATCTGATGCGTTATGGTGCTGGGTATTTTCGTTAAGCCGCGAAATAAAAAAGACCGCATATCTCCCTGAGTTAATAAAATAAAAACCAAAACAAATACGGGAAGTATAAGAATAAATAAAAACCTTAAAACTTTGATTGTTTTCTTCTGGTCTATTTCAGGGAGGGGCATGAACGAGTGCTAGGTTAAAGTAAGTTCGTCTAATAACGTTATCAGTTAAGCAATCTGCAACTTCTCGATAAGCCTAACAACCACTGCAAATTTGAACTTAGAAGTTTAATTTGTCAAGCAAGTCATCCCATTATAGCTTTAAGATAATAGGTTTAAAACTCTACGTTCAAATTGCCAATAGAGGTTGGTGATTAATCACTTTCTTCCAATGTAAAAAAATTCCGTAGCCTTGACAATACCTTTTTTACAAAGAATGGCATCGATGTCTCTTAGATACCTAGCTAGTTGAAAAGTTTTTTTATGGTCTAAACGAATTCCGCCGATGATTTCATGAAAAAATGCATAACGATTTTCAAAATGGAGTTCGGTAAAGTTTTTGTTTAGCGCATTATACATTTCATCAAAACCTGCTTCGTTATCGTTTGCGGATTGGACGCTTGCTCCGCTATCATCTTCATATTTTAATTCAGCCATAAGGGCTTCAAGTTCTTGATTAATATTTTTTCCCGAGGGGACAACAGCTGTGTCCTTATAAAAAGAACCGGTAGCTGACAACAAAGTTCTGACTAAGTGTGATAAGGCCACATTCGCTTCGTTATATTTGTCTCTCGCTGGTTCATGAGCAATCACCAAACCTTCTGAATTTAGAATACGTTGTATTTTCTCCATAACATGATTTTGTTTGGGAAAATGATGCAGAGATCCAAAAAAAAGAACAACATCAAATTTCTCACCTTTAAAAATATCAGGGTTAGTAAAATTTCCCCTTAGATACCTAAGGTTATCTTTGTTATCTCGATGAGGATCATGTGCTGATAACTTTCTAGCTACCTCGATGCAAGCAGTAGATACATCTAGCCCTGTGACTTGATACTGATGTCTAGCCAACTCCAAGGACATGTAGCCGGGACCACACCCAACCTCTAAAATCTTGGTATCTTTTGAGGAGTTTTTCGAATAGCTTTGAATGCTTTTTAATATAAGTTGGAACGATTCTCCCATATCCAGTTGGACTAATTCGGGGTGTCTCCATGGATTGCAGTAAAAGTAGTCACAAGGTTTGACTTCCCTTAAATCAGGGATATGACCATGTTTTATGCGCTCCTTAATTTGATCGTCAAAAGCCTTTGCTTCTAATTCAGTTTTATCCATGACTTTTTTGTATTGTTCCGCGCAGTAGATCGGTTGGGGTTTCTAACTAGACCCTTTGAGGAGTGTAGTTTTTATCTTTGTAAAGTGTGGATGGTTCATCATCTGAAAGGTTTTTATTCTTTCTCCAGATTTTTTCGTAATTATCGACTTCACGATAGTTTTGAGCTACCATCATTTCTCTGAGACCAACTAATTCAACAGCATTAAAATTATGTGAAATCACCGCCGAAATCTTACTAGCATCCCCAAGGTCTAGAATGAATGCCTCCAGATCACCGTTATACTGTGCTTCTATTTGTTTTCGATACACAGTAAACCACTCCGAACCAGGGTAAGGAGTTGCGAAATGAGGTTTGACCATTATCCCAAGCTCCTTCCAGGCTTTCATGTTTTCTCGGATCGACTTAAAGTCTTCTATTGGAAACCCAAAAATAAAATTTGGAATAGGACGAATTCTTGCTTCTAGCGTCCAGAAAAAACTACGCAAATTATTTTTTGGTGTAGCACCCTTCCCAATTGTTTTAAGAACATGTTTAGAAAAAGATTCATATCCATATACAAGATGTGAGCAGCCAGCGTGGCGCATCAATTTTAGAATTTGGGGATTGCATAATCCGGCGTGGCTGGTTCCTCCCCAATGAATACCGGTCCACCCTTGAAGTTGCCCATCTTTGTCATGTTCATGTTTTGGAGCCAAACCATAATCATGCCATAGCGAACAGATTTCCTTAAGCCAATTTCCACCAGATGATTGATTCATAGTCATTAAGTTTTCATCAAGGAATCCGACGAAATCTATATTGTATTTATCATACATATGGCGAGCCATTTTTACAATGTACTCTGGGCTGTGATATCTAATGATTCGGGAATAATCTCCAGGTTCATCGAAAGTGATGTTAGTTTTTCCAGAATCATCTTTTTTGTACTGCATGTCTCCCGCGATTCCTAAGTGATAGCAATAACGACAAATCAAGGAACAACCATAGCTGGCATTGATATCTAATCTACGTTTTGCCAACAAGCCTTCTTCTGAAAAAACAGCCTCACTGTTTTTAAAATATATTTCCTCTAACGGGAAAAGATCCCAGGCTGGATAAGGTAAAGTATCCAAATCATCTAGAAGTGATCGTTGCGGGCTTAAAATCAACCGTCCATCTTTACCACGGAAGATCGTTCCAGGAACTTTTTCCCAGTTATAATTTTTATTATCAACATGAGATAAAATATCAGGAAAGGTTATAAAGCCTTCGCCTACGACCCCTACGTCAACCTGCGGTAGCCAAGTCATCATTTCGTGAGGTAANGATGTTAGAACACCCCCACCAACTACGATTAGACTATTAGAGCTTACTTTTCTTGCCAAACGGACTATGCTACGAATAGATTTGTAAGCTGTAGTAATTCCTCCCAGGGCAATTACATCCCATTTTTCAGCTTGAAGAACTTCTTTCAATATGTCCTCTCCTTGTCGCCATGCATTTTCATCATAGACTTGCACAAGGTGTCCTTTTTCTATCGAAATTGAAGCTAGCAAAGCTAGTCCATATGGGACATGACGTGGTACGTCTTCCTCTCTGACAACTGGATTGATGAAAAGTACTTTGGCCATAAGAATTAGATGTGCGTTTCTAAAAACTGAAGTAATGGAATGAACTCGATATTATTGCCAAATAGTATACCTCCCTGAGTGCAATTATAGGTAGTACAATCTGCTTCTTCAGCAATTTCAAGGAACACCTCCCGGTACCAAAGATAAGCGGGGTCTGTAAAAAACCAACTCTCAGTATGAGGATTGTAAATACGTGTGAAAAAGGAACTCAACTCTTTTTCATCCGCTAACCTTAACATGGCATCGTAGTACTGAGTCTTTCTATAGGGAGTACCATCATAATAAGATAGGTCCATTCCTGTTAAGGCTATATGTTTTTTATTGAGGACGGCGTGGGCCATCATCCATGCCGCGGTTGCAACATTGCCCCCACAGTTGACCGAAGGCAGTTCATTGATGCGGTGGAGTTCAGAGGTCATACTACCTTCCTGGTCTGGATCATCCAGCATGGGATTCCACCAGTATATTTCCATCCCTGTTTCCAGCGCCCGTTCGACAACTGCTTTTGGGGCAGAGGTTGACATGGCAATTTTCAATTGTTTGCCATATTTTTTAAGTAGCTTTAGGACTTCACGATTCGTTGCTAGTTCATTAGCAAAGGATTCATCCATATCCTGACGACAATAATAGTCGTCATTCTTAAGAGATTCTTCAGTGAGATGAGGGTTACCAAACCAGCGAATCATTCTTGTTGGATGAGGGTCTACGGTTACAATCAGATCGGGAATAACACCATTGCTCAGTAGGTAGCGCATGGCACTTTCGGGAATAATAAGAGCTCCCTTGAAACCAGAAGATTTAATAGGTATTATTGGATCGTGCTGTTTGTTGCTGGGTCCAGAGGCCATTATTATGGCGCTTTCGCCTTGACCAATTTGTTGGTTTCTCAGTTCAGCGAGAGACTTTCCTCGGTTAATAAAAATTTGGTTTATGCGAGCATTCTCCAGAGTCATCTTGCCGATTCGGTTCAATGTAATATTGTTCATTTGGGACACAAGACTCTGAACAAGAGAACTAGTTTTAACTTGATTATTAGGGGATTCCATGGAAATATGATTACATCAATTGAGGCAGAGGAGGAGTAAAGTCAATCAGATTTTTTTGTTCCAGTCGACTTTTTTCTTTTTCACAAAGGCGATGCTACCACCGAGATGTTTTAAGGCTTCCTGTTCAAAACGCGATTCTAAATTTTTCTTCGTTTCAGTCTCATTTTTTTTGCTAACATCCTTTTTGACCTGAAAGTTTCCTTTAAGAAAAGAAGACATGAGGGGTTCCTTAATTATGCAGAGTTATGGGTGTAGACCTTTTAAATTCAGCAATTAGTTGAGTAATATACTGACAGTGTGACAGTATTGTCAAGGAAACTTTATCCCGTGATACTCAAAGAAAAACAGGTATGAGCAAGACGCAAACCGCTATTTTAGATTATGGACTGGGAAATATCAGGAGTATTCGCAATGCTTTAATTGATCAAGGCGGCAACCCTCTGGTAACTCGAAATGAAGGTCAAATTCTTGCAGCGAGTGGATTGATTCTACCCGGAGTCGGAGCTTTTCCACATGGCATGAAAAACCTTCATGATTACGGGTTGGTTCCGGTCATCAAAAAATATGTAGCGACTGGAAAACCAGTAATGGGAATTTGCCTTGGGATGCAAATGCTAATGGAGTTTAGCGATGAACATCATCGATGCAAGGGATTGGGTTTTATAAGCGGTGGAGTGAAGAAGCTCTCATTCCATCTTTCAGGGGATAAAAGATTACCACATGTGGGATGGAAAAAAATCATTCCTCCGTTTGGAAAAACCTGGGAAGAGGGCATATTAAAATCAATCTCGCTAGACCCATTTTATTATTTTGTGCATAGTTATGCTGTTTGCCCAGAATTGTCTGAAAATGCTTACGCATGGACCCAAGATGGGGCCATGAAGTTCGTTTCAGCTGTGCGCCATAGCAATGTATTTGGATTTCAGTTTCATCCCGAAAAAAGTGGATTAGCGGGGCTTTCCATTCTACGTAATTTTCTTGTGATGTGCGAAGAGAACGTTTCTACCTGTTCATCAAGGAATGAGGGTTGATGATAGGCGATAAATCAGTTCTTGGATTGATTGTAGCCCGCGGTGGTTCCAAAGGTCTTCCGCGTAAAAACATCCGGCAAATTGGGGGAAAGCCAATGATTGCCTGGACTGTAGAAGCGGGAAAACAATCTCAGTGTATTGACCGTTTGATTCTTTCTTCGGAGGATGACGAAATAATAGAGGTCGTTCGTCAATTAGAATGTGACGTACCTTTCGTACGTCCAAAAAACCTCGCTACCGATGAGTCTAGTCCAATAGAAGTCATCCGGCATGCTATAGAGTCTTTGCCCGAAAAATACGACTACCTGGTTCTTCTTCAGCCCACCTCCCCCCTAAGAATCGCAAATGACATTGATCGATGCGTAGAGCTTTGTTACCAAAAAAAAGCGCCTGCATGCGTCACTATTACAGAATCGGAGAAAACCCCTTATTGGATGTATGAGCTTCGAGAGGACCACCGACTTCATTCTGTTCTTTCAGGAACGAAAAGGATTGTACGCCGACAGGATCTTCCCAAAACCTATACTCTTAATGGAGCTGTTTTTGTAGCTCGCTCTGACTGGATTATCTATCATGACGATTTTCTCGGCCCAGACACAATTGGATGTGAAATGCCGAGAGTTCGCTCTATCGACATTGATTCTGCAACCGATTTAATTGTGGCGGATGCCATTTTTAAAGAAACTGGTCTGGGCTAAAATAAATGTACCGCTTTAATTTAATACTATGCGCGTAATTGCTCGAATTGATGTTAAAAACGAATATGCTATCAAGGGTATTCATTTGGAAGGCGTGAAAAAAGTTGGAGACCCCAACGAGTTAGCTCTAAAATATTATACTGAAGGGATAGATGAAATTGTCTTCATGGATGCGGTCGCCAGCCTTTACAACAGAAACAATTTATTTAAAATCATTGAAAGCGCGTGTGCTGAAGTTTTCATTCCTGTTACAATTGGCGGAGGAATTCGAGCCTTGGATGACATAGAAAAAGCCCTTCATTCAGGTGCCGACAAAGTAGCCATTAATACTGCGGCGATTCGTAATCCGAGTTTCATCCGTTCAGCGTCCCTTAAATACGGGTCTCAGTGTATTGTTGGTTCGATTGAGGCTAAAAGACAAACCGACGGATGGGAAGCATATGTAGATAACGGGCGTGAAAAGACCGGGATAGATGTTCTTGAGTGGGCTCGTGAACTTGAACAACTTGGTGCCGGAGAAATTCTTTTAACTTCAATCGATCAGGAAGGCACACAAAGAGGATTCGAAATCAATTTAGTCAAGGAAGTAAACCAGGCTGTTTCCATTCCAGTTATTGTCAGTGGCGGAATGGGTCAGCTTATTCATATATCTGACTTGGCGAACCAGACTCGTTCTAGCGCGCTCGCCTGTGCCGCGTCTCTTCATTACAATAAAACTTCAGTTATGGAAATAAAAAATTATATGCAACAAAACCAAATAGAAGTAAGAATATAAGTTTTATACACACAAAAAAATGCTGGCCAATGATTCAAGCCAGTGCATTTCTAATAACTTTTTATGCCCCCCCCATTTATTAGCGGCATATCTCTGGGCCGCTTCCTGAAGAGCGACATCTTTGATAGGGAGTCAGGGTATTCCATTACGCATAATTACCAATGGCATTGACTTAGAGGCCAAAATATCAACCCCTGCACTGCTTGATTGTAGAAAGATTGTTTTAATTGTTATAAACAGCGTGGCGCAATTTCCATTGGTTATTTTCTAGTTTCCAAAGATGCGGTGAACGAAACCTGTCAACCAAGCGCATAAAATAATCACGATTCATCATAGGTTGTTGAAACATTTTGGAGGCTATCGGAAAATCTTTTTCAGGTATACTTAGATAACTAAAGATTTCATCGGCAAATCGTTCGGGAAATTCTCCATCAAATTTTTTAACCAAACCCACACCTTCTTCACGAGTAATTTCTTTATTGCGAATTTCTTGAGAGGCGTCATACGTTGCCCGCCCAATTCCAAACTTTATAAAAGTCGTGTAGTAATGAAAGTCATCCATCTTATCATCTATGCCGTTGTATTTACTATAGGTTCCAGCTGTTCGTTCTGGAGCTGCCTGAAAACCACCATGTTCAACTGCATAGTAATAAGCACCTTGAGGATGCCAGCATAAGTAATAACCAAGATAATGTACTTTTATATTTTTACGAATCATAATTTCAGGATTCGTAGGTAAATAGTGATCTAAGTCTACTGCTTTCAAACCAAACTTGTTGGTCAAATCAGCAAGGGAGGTACCACCAATGTAAATTTCATCACTACTTGAAGCTGTAAAATAAGACCAATCCCTTTCTGCAGATGCTGTATCTTTAATTGGGTTGCCATATTCTGCTTCATTTTCGCCATAAAAAACCAACGGAATATCGTAAGCGGCCGCTATTTTAGGAGCAAGATTTTTTTGTCCAAGTATAAAAGGCTGAAAAGGATGTAAGAGGTTTTCTAAAGCCAAGCGAGTTAATAATCTATGCACTTTGCCATTTGCTGTAATTAAATGATTGTCAAACCCGGCATGAATCCATGCCTGGAGATTTTTCCATCCCCAATCAGTATAAATATGAGGAGCCCAAGTCATTGTTAGCGGATTCATTCCGTATTTATATTTCAGCATATGAGATGTATAGAAACTATCTTTTCCTCCAGACCCTGGTACTAAACAGTCATAAGAGCCATCGTTTCGGCGATATTTGTTGCAAAGCTCTACAAGTTCTTTTTCCCGCATTACCCAATCGATATCGCGCATTTTGTTTTCTGCCATACGACAAGCATCGCAAATAAAATCCTCATCGAACTCTATCGTTGGCTTCTTGCAATTGGTCGTATGCATAAACTCAGGGACTGAGTTTGGCCTTTGGTTAGAAATGACACATCGTTTGCAGAACAAAACCTGATCAGGAAGCCCATATTTGGCTTCAAGGTCGGTAACTCTGCTTTTACTTTGCGTTAAAGAATCCATATTCATTCACAAATTAGGCTCAAATCAATCTTGTATTTTTAACAAAAGCTCAGAACGTATTTTGAAATATGCCATAGAACCTATATGAAATCAAATGCCTTTAGGGCTGAACCCGGGCGAAGAAAACTTAGGCGCAGTAAATTGGATTCTGCTTAAGATGGAGAATTCTATTAGATAGAATGGTCTAATTAAGAAGCGGTGTACGCGGTTTGGGAACTGTTTTTTCGGGAAAAAGCAGCAGTATTAGTTCCTGGGAACTTGAGTTGCTATATGTCTCTAAAAGTTTTTTGACAACTCCGATTCCAAAAGCTCTTTCTTTTTAGAATTTGAATAAATAATTCGGCACTATTACCTTTTCCAAAATGCTTCGATGGTGAAATTTTTTTCGGAAGTTTATGTAGCACCTCTAAAATTTTAGCTCGATTCTCAGGAACGTTAATGATCGACTTGTAATCGAACCTCTTATTCTGGCGAGTCCCTATGTTGACCGTGGGAACCCCATAAACCGGAGCTTCGCGGACCCCTGCGCTTGAATTACCAATTATGGCCTTTGAGTTTTTGAGGAGGGTTAGGTAATACTCAAAACGCATAGAGGTGATTAACCGGAACCTTGGCAACCTTTTTAACCTTAAAATTTCCTCAACTATCAGATGGGATCCTCTGTCATTGTTGGGATAGATTACTACATAATTTAGATTACTTTCTATTAGGGCATCAACCACAGTCTCTATATTTTTTTTGATTGAGCTTAGTTCGGTAGTGACGGGATGATAGGTGAAAATAGCGTATTCAGGGAAAGTGATCCGATAACGTTTTTTCATTTGGACAAGAGTGGGCAATTGCTTAGAAAGCATTAAATCAATATCAGGTGAGCCGGTCACGAAAACGCTTTTAGGTATTTCTCCAAGCTGAATTAGCCGTTTCCGTGCTTTATTGTTAGCTACAAAATGTAGATGAGACAACTTAGTGATTGCGTGCCGTAGGATTTCGTCAATAGTTCCAGAAATTTCGCCTCCCTCAACATGGGCCACTAGAATGTTATTCAACACTCCTACTGTAGCTCCCGCCAAAGTTTCTACCCGGTCACCATGCACAACTATCAAGTCGGGGTTGAACTCTCTTACATAAAGACCTAACCCTTGTATCGTATTAGACAAGACATCATCCATTTGAACACCAACTACATCATCCTGATTTAAAAAAGGATAAATATTTGCAAATCCTGATTTCCGGATTTCATGAATGGTGGATCCATAACGTTTTAACAAATGCATTCCTGTAGCAAAAATTCCATAGTCAAAGTCTTTTTCACGTTTTACAGCTTCAATAAGCCCCTTGAGCTTTCCGAAGTCTGCGCGAGTGCCAGTGACAAATAATATTTTCTTTTTATTTCTTATTATTTTATTAGGAAAATCAAGTCTTAGCATGTTTCCATTTCAGTTGAGTGTTTTGAGAAATATCCATCGCGGCTTTTTTCCCGAGCAAATCATAATAATGAGCAGCTTTAATTTCTCCTGTACCAGGACGTTTGACCCATATATTTTTTTCACTAAAAATCTCTCCTTTTTCAATATCTCTTATAGTAACTACACAAGCGTATGCAAAATCAATAGTGGCTTGCTCCTCAGGAAGGATTTCTTTTTTACCCCCTAAGGCTTTATGGATAGCAATGGATCCTGAAATCAATTCTTGTAAGTCTGAAGGCAGGATTGAAATAGGAATATCTGGGCCGTCCCAAGACAAATCAGAAGTAAAATGTTTTTCCAGAATTCGTGCTCCTAAAGGAATTGCCCCAAAACAGGTATAGTTCCCAATAGAATGATCACTTAAACCTAATAAGGAATCTGGAAAAGCTTCGCGCAAATCTATAAGTGACCCCAATCGTATTTTTTCATAGGGAGTTGGGTACATAGATGTACAATGAAAAAGAGAAAAAGGTACCTTATGTTTTCTCAAAATTTCCACTGCAGGTTTAATTGATAAGATATCATTCATTCCAGTACTTAAAAGAACTGGTTTTCCATAACCTGCAATATGACTTATTAATGGATAGTTATTGCACTCGCCCGAACCAATTTTGTAAGCAACTACATCCATAGCTTCCAAGCGAACTGCCGCTGCACGGGAAAAGGGTGTTGATAAAAAGATCGCTCCTTTCGATTCAACATACTCTTTTATCTCAATTTCTTCCTTCTCCGTCAAAGAACAGCGCTGCATGATTTGCCAGATAGTTTCCGTTGTGTTCCCAGGGACAACATCATTAGGAATCATTTCGTCTTCGATTACGTGTGATTGGAATTTTACACATTCGCAACCCACTGCAATAGCGTCGTCCACCATGCGTAGAGCTTTCTCAATATTCCCTTCATGGTTGATTCCAATTTCTGCAATTACCAGTGGAGGGTAATTTTCTCCTACGGTTCGGTCACCGATTTTAAACTGATTAGAGCCCTGAGACATAGCTTAGTAGTTTGGATTATCGAGTCATATGTAACTGAGGAGAGCTACATGTAGAAGTAAACCAATATATCATACAAAATAAAAAAAGGCTCTTGAGGAGTTTTCAGAATTTTTTAATCCAAACTTTGTTCGTTACCCAAAATGGCTTTACAAGCTGCTCCCAGCCTTTAATTTTTCGTGGGTGCCCTGTTCAGATAAGCAACCGTTTTCTATTACATAAATATGATCTAGCCTGGGCTAAGGTAACTAGCCAATGTGCCACTACGATAACGGTTATTTGGCCATGCAGAGCATCAATCGCCTCCTGAACCTTTTTCTCCAAGTTAGAATCTAGGAAATCGGTTGCTTAATCAAAATAAGCACAGGTGGATCTAAGTAAATCGCACTTTTTATTGCCAATCGTTGTCTTTGCCCACCCGCAAGGTTCACTCCTCTTTCTCCAACAAGTCTATTTCGACATTATATTATGATCCATAGGCGCCTCAAAATAAACTTCATTCAGTATTTGAATTTGGCGTAATATTTATACTAATAGTGTTTTTCTAGAAGGATGAACTTTTATCTCCACTGTTCTGCTAATGTTAGTATTGGACTTAGCGCAATGATCGAGTTACAATTCTTTAAAATTCACTCTATGCATTTGGGCGGTACCCCGCCTTTCTGAGTCTTAACCACAAACTAATTCCTACTAAAAACGCTTGATGCCAGATTTAAAAATTCTTATCACTGGGGGGCTGGGCTACCTAGGGGGACGGATTGCGGATTTTCTGAAAAGAAACCACTCAGAATCAACTATTGTTCTGGGGACAAGTAGGGGAGTTTCAGAAGCTCCAGATTGGGCAAAAGCTTTTCAAATTGTTCCTTTGAATATTCTCGACCCGGCTTCGATAGGGAAAGCCATTTCAAATGATATTCATGCTATTATTCACTTGGCAGCTTTGAATGAACATGACTCTTTAACCGATATCAAAACTGCATGGGAAATAAATACTCTGGGCACGCAAACCGTTTTGTCAGTAGCAAGCCAAAAGCAGGTAGCGAAATTTATATATTTTTCCACCATTCATGTTTATGGAAATTGTAAAGGAATAATTACTGAGAAATCTCCAACTAACCCTTTTCACCCCTATGCAGCAACTCATAGGGCGGCCGAGGACCTGGTTAGATTTTTCCAGTATTATAAGGGTATGAATACCTTGACTCTGAGGTTGTCTAATGGCTTCGGGTATCCAATGGACTCCGGAATCAACCGGTGGACTTTAGTGTTTAATGATTTATGTCGACAAGCCATGACTTCGGGAAAAATGGTTTTAAAGTCATCCGGCAAGCAACATCGTGATTTTATTCCCTTGCATGATGTTGCAGCTGCGGTAAATTATTTTTTGTTTGCAATCCCAGATAATTGGAAAGATGGGCTGTTTAACCTGGGTGGAGATGGTTCTTTTTCTATTGCCGATGTAGCAAGCAAAATTGCCCAGGTATATAAAAGCAAATACGGAAAATCCATCCCTATCGAAATTCTGGGAAAAGACAATGATGAAGTCCATATCCCGGTCCATTTCAATATAGATAAATTAAAAAATACGGGATTTCATTTAACTGGAAGTATGGAAAAAGAAATAGAACAAACTCTTTCAATGTGTGAAAGGTTTTCTTAATGAAGCATCTCAGCTATTTATATTCAACTCCAAGAGAAAATTTATGAAAGTTGTTATTTTATGCGGGGGTATGGGAACGCGATTACGTGAAGAAACAGAGTTTCGACCAAAATCAATGGTCAAAATAGGAACAAAACCTATTCTTTGGCATATTATGAAGCATTATGCCAATTACGGGTTCAACGAGTTTGTCCTTTGTCTGGGTTATAAGGGAGAAGTGATCAAGGAGTATTTTTATCATTATATGCTTCATAGTAATGATGTCACAGTAAAGCTAGGGCAGGAGGGAAGAACAACGATCCATGAAAATCATCAGGTCGAGGATTGGGAAATCACTATGGTGGACACAGGAGAAAACGCGCTTAAAGGATCAAGGATTCATAAAATCCAAAAGTATGTTGGTGACGATTTCATGGTCACCTATGGCGATGGTGTTAGTGATATAAATATAATTGAGCTTTTAAAATTCCATCAAAAACATGGGAAAATAGGAACTGTTACGGGGGTTAGTCCCCGCTCATCATATGGCCAGATTAAGTCGGATAACGGAAGGGTTCTTGGTTTTATAGAGAAACCAAAAATTGAAGAAGGCATGATTAATGGTGGATTTTTTGTTTTTCAAAAAAAAATCTTTGAATATCTTAGCTCCAGTGACGATTGCGATTTTGAAATAGGTCCGCTGGAGGAGCTTACCAAAAACGGCCAATTTATGGTTTACCATCATAAAGGGGATTGGGCCTGCATGGATACCTACCGAGACTCAGTATTCCTTAATAGCTTATGGGGAAAAGGGGATGCTTTTTGGAAAGCCTAAAATGCTGAACTCCAATTATGTTTGAAAATATATATAAAGATAAGCATGTTTTGGTTACCGGGCATACCGGTTTCAAAGGCACATGGTTATGTACCTGGTTATTAGAATTGGGGGCAAAAGTGGCAGGGTACTCTGTGGATGTTCCGACAGAACCATCTCATTTCGAAGTATTAGGGCTCTCCGATCGAATCGAACATTTCCAAGGCGATGTTCGACACAAAAGTTCTTTGGATGAGGTATTTAATAAATTCCAACCGGAAATTGTTTTTCATCTGGCTGCCCAGCCACTCGTGAAAAGATCTTACGATGATCCCATTCTTACTTTTGAAACTAATTCAATGGGAACCCTTAATCTTCTGGAATGTCTTCGGAACCAGCCATCGGTAGTTGCAACTGTTCTCATAACCAGCGATAAATGTTATGAGAATGTAGAATGGTTATGGGGTTACCGGGAAAATGACCGGTTAGGAGGAAAGGATCCTTACAGTGCTTCAAAGGCTTGTGCTGAAGTTATCTCAAGAGTTTATACGGAATCTTTCTTTGGTGAAAAAGGGCCTTTCGTAGCAACAACTCGAGCTGGAAATGTAGTAGGGGGAGGAGACTGGGCCCTAGACCGGGTAGTGCCCGATTGCATGCGTGCTTGGTCAAAGGGGGAAAAGGTAGTGATAAGGAATCCACATGCCACTCGACCCTGGCAACATGTTCTAGAGCCTTTAAGTGGTTATCTTGTTCTGGGGCAAAAATTATTCCAAGGGGTCACTGAGGTAAAAAATGAATCATTTAATTTTGGTCCATCGGCAAAAGTTAACCAATCGGTTGGTGACCTCATTGCCGATATGGCTCAATATTGGCCCGGGGCAGAGTGGAAATTTGAACAGGAAGTAGATCCCGGAAAACCCGAATCAACGCTATTAAGACTCAACTGTGATAAAGCTTTTCAGTTGTTAAACTGGAATTCTGTTTTGAATTTTTCAGAAACTATCCGAATGACAGGAGAATGGTACCAGATTTTTTATAGCCAAGAACCTCTCTCTGTTTCAGAAACCACCACGAGACAAATTGAAGAATATACTCATTTGGCAACCCAATCGAATCTTGTATGGACCCAATGACGGACTCAGATGAAATCGAAGGAGTAATTATTCAGCCTTTGAGGCAAATCGCTGACAATCGAGGACCAGTCTTGCACATGTTGAGACGCGACTCTGATTTATTCAAGGAGTTTGGTGAAGTCTATTTCAGCGAGATTCACCCTGGGTCCATCAAAGCATGGAAGCGGCATAAAGGACAAACGCAAAACCTAACAGTTCCTATACAAAGAATTCGATTAGTAATTTACGATGCGAGACTTGATTCAGGCACGAAGGGAAATATTAAAGAATACGAAGTAGGACGTCCAAATAATTACAAGCTAATTCAAATTCCACCGATGCTGTGGTATGGGTTTCAAGCGCTTGATAACCAAACAGCCCTGATTGCGAACTGTGTTGACCGACCTCACGATCCGAGGGAAGACGAATCGCTATCCTCAGAATCTGATCAAATACCCTATCAATGGAAAACATGAATATCCATCCCCTCTTTAGATAACCATTTAGATTGATCTATGCCTAAAATTTCAGTGGTTACATCAGTCTATAACGGGGAAGCTTTTCTAAAAGAATGTGTGGACAGTATTCTTAGTCAGACATTTGAAGATTTCGAATACATCATTCTCAATAATGGATCCACGGATTCCACCGCAAAAATTCTAGCCCAATATACGGATCCTCGTTTACAAATTGTTCACCAGGAGAACCTGGGGATAGTTAATTCTTTAAATAAAGGTACATCGCTATGCCGTTCCGACTTAATTGCACATTTGGATGCGGACGATTTTGTTCACCCTTTCTGGCTTGAAAAACATATTGACTATATAAGCCAGAACCAAGATGTAGTCCTTTGCAGCTCAAGGTTTGAGGAACTCTATAAGGGGCAACTTTATCCGCAAAGTTTTCCATTTATTGAAACAGATCAGGAAATCAGAAAAAGCCTATGCTTTTTTAATCCTATACCCCATAGCTTTACGATTATGAGGAAATCATTGCTCCAGAAAGTTGGGGGATATGATCCAAATCTAATCATTGTCCATGATTATGATTTGTGGATTCGCTTATTGGAAGAAGGAAAAGCACATAATTTGGATGAAGTCCTGGGAGTGTATCGTGCTCATGACAGCTCCTTCGCCTCTAAAAAAGAGCGAACCATGATCAAAGAAGCTTTTCAGGTTCAATGGAAGGCATATCGAAGGCTAGGTGGAAGTTTTTGGAAGATGTTTAGGTCTTTATTTAGAAAAGGAATTATCTGGATTTTACCAGGAGAAGTACGTTCGTATCTTAGAGCTATTAAAAGTAAGCGTTAATTTTTGCCGTTTCAATTGGCTTGGAATTCTATCAAAAACGCAACGATTCCAAGTTATCAAACTCGGTAGATTGGGCAAAAAATATTTGGTCAGCATCTTTAAGGTTGCTTCTACGGAGGTCTATTGTTTTCAGATGAGGAAGAAGGGGCGATTTTTCCAGAGAGATAGGGTGAATGAAATTAATGACCCTATCTTATTTAAGATAGAAAATATCTTTCATAGGAAAAATGTAGGTGATACAATAAGTCGCTACAAAACATTACTGGAAATATTGACCTTAATGAATTAACAGAATAGGAATTGGGCAAAAAAACCCCCTTCCAACCCCTACACATCTAATAATGTTTGATATTGATTTCTTTCAGAACGTTACAACCCTTAAAAAAAAGATAGTGGCTGGTGATTTTTTTATTTCGGATGCTGACGAAATCGAAAAGGAACTGGATGCTTTGAGGACCAAAAAACCCAAAGTCTTTAATATTGAAACTACCAACTACTGTAATATGAAATGCATTATGTGCCCTCGTACTGAGCTCATGACGCGAAAAAATATTTGGATTGATGACAGTATATTCCAGAAAGTTGTTGAGCAGATCGAACCTCATTCAAATCAGGATTTAGAGAAATTCTGGGACTTCATAGAAAACGAATATGGTTTGAGTGAAAATGAGCCAAGCGAGAATACTTTTTATTTTCGGGTGGTGAGTCGTTGTGTAATTTTACATGGCTATGGAGAACCTTTACTTGATAAAAAGATTGTTGAAAGAATCAAGGTCTGTGCAGACCGAGGCATACCTACATATTTTTCGTGCGTTCCAGCAAACCTTACAATAGAGAGGGCAAAGGAGGTTATGGATGCAGGACTCACTGTGTTCAAGTTCTCTATCGATGCCCTAGATGACGAATGGCAAAAAAGAATTCGCGGAAGCCAAAACAATTTTGATGCCTCTTACCGCACTATTTTAGATATCATTGATCTTAAAAAAAAGCAGGGATATAAAACTCTTCTCGTCCCGACAATGATCGCTTTATCAGAGGACGCTACTTCAAGGCAAATGCACTCCAAATTTATGGAGTTGTGGGAGAATAAAGATGTTTTTGCATACGTCAAGAGTCAAGACAATCGATGGCTCCTCGAAGAGGATGAGGAAATGGAGAATCGCTCGCACTATGAACCTCAATATTGCGAATATCCCTTCACCTCTATCACTGTGATGGCAGATGGATCTGTAGTACCTTGCACTCAAGACTATGACACTGAAATGGCACTTGGGAATGTGAATGAAGGAAAGCTAGAAGAAATCTGGAACAGTGAGCCTTACAAAAATTTCCGGAGAATGCATATTACAGGAGATTTCCCCAAAGGCCATAAATGCAAAGAGCGTTGCGATCAAAAAAAGCTCTATCAATACCTAAAATAATATTTTAATTAGGAAAAGTATGGTCTTAGAAGGTAAAACCATTGCCGTAATAGGGGGTAATGGATTAATCGGAAAAGAGGCTATAAGTGCAATTGTTAGGCAAGGGGGAACAGTAGTATCTGGTAGTCGTTCAGGGGAAATTGAATCTTTCCTCAAAAATAAAGTCTCAGACCAAGAACTTAAAAAAATTGAGACCACCACGGTGGATGTTAATAATCCCGAATCTGTGGAGAAATTTTTTAAAGAAATTCTAAAACACCATGGTAAATGTAATGGGGTCATCAATCTTTCTTTTCCCAGAAACGAGTTTTTTGGAGCAAAATTTGAGGATGTGACTTACCCATCATTTCTTGAGAACGTGGGCAGCCACCTAGGGGGTGCTTTTCTTATATGCCAAAAAGCCCTTTCATTATTAACCGGTGGATGTTCAATAATCAATGCCTCTTCCATATATGGATTCATGACCCCGAGATTTGGGATATACGAAGATACCTCCATGACCAAAGAAATAGAGTATGTTGCGGCGAAAGCGGCGATCATTCAAATGACCCGTTATCTTGCACAGTATTTTAAGGGTAAAGGTTTTCGGATAAACTGTATAAGCCCTGGCGGAGTTTTCGATAATCAACCACAAAAATTTGTTGAAAAATATAATGCCCAATGTAACACAAAGGGAATGTTGGGTGGAGAAGATGTAGCAGGAACTATTGTTTTTCTTCTTTCAGATCTTTCTACTCATTTAACAGGGCAAAATATTGTTGTAGACGATGGTTTCTCGCTTTAAACTTAGTTGATTTCCGCTGCAGGTCGGTTTACTTGAAGAATCGAATACCTATTAAAACCTTATAGATTTCAAGTTGCTAAACTCAGGGGATTGGACGAGAAATAACTGGTCAGCATCCTTGAGGTTGTTTCTGCGAAGGTCTAGTTTTTTCAGGTGGGGAAGTATGGAGGATTGTGCGAGTATCTTAAGACCCTTTTTTGAAATGGAATTTCCTGCAACCTCTAATTCTTCTAACTTCTTTAATGTTTTTGAATTGATAATTAATTGAAACCCCTTGTCTCCCATAGCAATACCAGAAATTTTTAAAACTTTTAGGTTTTTAAAATTTTCAGACTCGGCGAGTAGTAAAAGACCTTTGTTGTCTATTGAATTTTTATTTAAGTTTAATTCCTGTAAATTTTTCAAGTGGGACGACTGAGATAAAGCTAAGATACCTATTGATGTCGCTCCAGTATTTTCCAGATTTAATAATTCAATTTTTGACATAGAATCTGATTCGCTTAGAAGCACTAGTCCCTTATCTCCAATAGCATTATCCATCAAATTCAGTTTTTTTAAATTTTTTGAGAAAGGAGAAGTTGCTAGATCACTAAGACCTTGGTGGTCAAAAAAATTATTACGCAATGATAAATGAAAGACTTTTTCTAGTTTTTGGTGCAACGATATAGCTTTGATATCTTTGTTTTTTAAACAAAGAGCATTTAGGTTGAGGCTTTTATCTACTGAAATTTTTTCTGCCAGATTTCGTGTGCGTAGATCTAGTAATGCAGATTCTCCATAAACATTAAAATTATTATCTATCATATTAAGGTTTTTCAGATTCGTTAAATATTTGGATCGTGCTAAACTTAACGAGCCGGAGTTTCCAATATTATTTGAATCAAGGATCAGGTCTCGTAGTTGGTTTAATGTTGGAGAAGATGCCAGAACTTTAGCTCCTTCATCCGATATTTGGTTCCAGCCAAGATTCAAATGGTTTATACCTTCGAATCCACCTGATTGTGCCCAGTCTAAAATCACATCGTTTCCTATTTTGTTTTTTCTAAGATTTAGAATCCTTAGTTCGGGAGTTGTAATTCCATCAGGAAATTTATTAGATTTTTTTTCTCCAACCTTGTTCATTTCCAAATCCAGAGATTGCAAGCTCCGTAGTTTATGTGATTTGACGAGGCTTAAAGCTCCGAAGTGGGCAATATGATTGAATGCCAATTCTAAACATTTTAGTTTCGATAAACTTTCAGATGAACTAAGAATCTGGGCACCTTTATCACCAATTTCATTAGAGCTAAGCACTAAGCGGGTTAAATTTGACAAAGACTTACAGGTGGCTAGCTTATTAATTCCAATGTCAGAAATTTCGTTCCAACTTAAATCCAGTTGCCGGACATGCAAAAGATTTTTGGATTGACAAATAAAAGCTATGCCTGAATCTCCCATTCGCTCATAACTCAAATTCAAAATTGGATCTTTTCGAACCAACTGTTTGTTCAAATTACTTATGAAATGGGATTCTTTTTTTATAACAGGCATCTTTTAGTCTTCCGCTTTGAGAATATCTGTTTTTACCAAACTTAAACTTTGCAGTCGTTTGGACTCATCTAAAAGTGTAAGCCCCTGCGGATGAACCAGATTGTATGTAATATTTAGTGTTTCAAGATTTTGTAATCCTGAAAGCTTTGCTAAAGCTTGCATTCCTGGCAAGCCAATTCGGTTGGCATCAAGATGCAAGGTTTTCAGATTTTTTAAACAAGTAGAACTTGCCAAAGCTTCAGCCCCTATATCTCCAATTCGATTAAAAGATAAATCTAGGGTTTCTAAATTTTTTAAGCTTTTAGAATTGGCCAATGCAGTAGCACCTTCATCCCCAATTTTGTTTGTATACAAACTTAAGTATCTTAATTGAAGCACATTATCTGATTCAGCCAATGCAGTAGTACCTTCATCCCCAATTTTGTTTTCATACAACCATAATTCTTTCAAAGGCTCAAAAAATTCAGAATTCGCCAGTTCTTCAAGCCCTTGATCCTTAATTTTATTTGAGTGCAAATATAAAATCTCAATATCAGGGAGAGCAACATTTTCAGCCAATTCTTCGGCTAGTAGGTTGTCAATTCCTTTATTGGAAAAATCGAGAGTTTTTTTATCTTTGCTCAAGCCTCTCTTTATCCATTTCCTAATATAGGAGATGTCTTCAGCCATGTTAAATCCGCCTAATAGTAAAAAGTTTTATTTTATAAAGGTGAGTAAAAATGTAAAGAGATAAATGCTATTACCAATGTATTTCTATAAAAAAATCCTATAATCAGAGATAATTATTTATATGTTTTTNCGAATGATTAATAATACANAAAGTTGCACTTAATGCGACAATNTGTAANCAAGGTGTTATGGAAAAAGTGCAATACCCTTATCTGTTTTTTCTCATAATATCAGCAAACTGTGGAAAAATGCGTTTAATTGTTGATCTAAAAAATCNAGGTTTTTATGCCTATTNATAATTNTAGGGTTTTTTCAAGGCTGCTNCATATTTTTATTCTTCTTTTTGNGTTANTNGGTTGTGCAAAAAGCTCATCTAAGGATTCATCCACCTTCAGAATGAACATTAAAAACGAACCACCCACTCTCGATGGTAGCCTTGCCACAGATAGCGTTTCTTTCACTATTTTAACTAATCTTATGGAAGGCCTCACGCAATACGACGCAGATTTGAATCCAATTCCAGCAGTTGCAAAANGCTGGGAGTATTCCAACGAAGGNCANACCATTAANTTTTATTTAAGAAATGATGTTTTTTGGAGTGATGGGAAAAGGGTNACGGCTGGCGATTTTGAATATTCTTGGAAACGGCTNCTTGCCCCAGAAACAGCGGCTCAATATGCTTATTTTCTATTTGATATAAAAAATGCATTTGAATACAACATGGGCAAACTTAAGGATAGTAATCAGGTTGGTGTACGAGCTATTGCTTCGGATATCCTAGAGGTGACACTTAAAAAACCTGTTGTTTATTTTCCAAGCATAACAACATTTATGGTTACCTTCCCACTTCGCAAGGACATTATTGAGAAGTATGGAGATGATTGGACTGAAGCCGGGAAAATGGTGACTAACGGACCCTATCTATTGGAGAAGTGGGAACACGAATACAAATTGGTTTTGAAAGCTAANTCAAAACATTATGAAGGCAAACCCAAAGTAAACGAGATTGAAATTTTTGTCGTTCAAGAGCCAACTACTGCATTAACACTTTACGAAACGGGTGAATTGGATTATATCGAGTTGCCACCCATTGCCATTCCTCATTATAAAAATGATCCTGAATACAGAAATAAGCCTCAGCTTAGAGGTTATTATTATGGTTTTAATATAGAAAAACCGCCTTTTGATAATGTATTAGTAAGGCGGGCTCTAGCACATTCAATTAATAGATCCTTAATACCTAAAATACTCAAAGGTGGTGAACTTCCAATATCTTCCTGGATACCTAAAGGTATGTTTGGTTATAACGGAAATATTGGCTCAAAATTTAACCCTCAAAAAGCACGATCTTTTTTAGCAAAAGCTGGATACCCTGATGGAAGAAACTTTCCAAATGTAGTAGCTGTTTTTAATACGGGAGATGTTAATAGATTGATGGGAGAGTTTATGCAGGAACAATGGAAAAAACATTTGAATATAAATATTCAATTTGAAAGTCAGGAGTGGAAGGTGTTTTTAAGTCGATTGGATCTAGATCCACCTCAAATATTCCGCTTGGGATGGGGGGCTGATTTTCCAGACCCGGATAATTTTATGAATTTATTTATTACGACAAGTGGGAATAACAGGCTAAGGTGGGGTAATTTGCAATACGATCAACTTGTTGCGCGAGGGTCTGTTTTAAAAAACTTGCAAGATAGAAAAAGAGTTTATGATGAAGCTCAGATTCTCCTAACCGAGACAGAGGTTCCCATGATTCCCTTGTTTGTCTCGGCGCAAAATATTTTGGTTAAACCCTATATTCGTGGGCTGAAAACTAATGCCATGGAGCTTTTATATTTAAAAAGAATTGAAATTGATCAAGGGTCGACCATTAAAGAAAATTAAGGTAGCTATTTCTCCCAAGCTAAGTAGTATTCAGATGCTGTTCAATTTTCTTTTCGATAAAAGATTTTATACGCTCGGTATAAACTGAAAGATCGAATTTTTGAGCGTGTGAGCGTATTGCATTAGAATCAAATTGGGACTCTATAGATTCAAAATTTTGAATCGCTTTGATTACCGCATCTGAAGTTTGTTCGTAAAAGAAAACACCAGTTGGTTTAGAGGTTAAGCTTTCCGGAATCTCTGTTTCTGGTATCCATGTCTTGTTATCGGGAATTACTGTTTCCAAAGCTCCCCCTCGCCCCAGGGCAATGACAGGGCGCCCCATAGCCTGAGCTTCTAAAAGAGTGATTCCAAAATCTTCTTCGCCGCAAAAAACGAAACCTCGACATTTTGCAAAATGAGAGCGTATCTGTGAATTATCTAACCAACCTTTAAATTGAATATTTGATTGAGCCAATTTTTTTAAACGTTTACTATCCTGTCCTTCGCCAATTACAAGAAATGGCAGTCCTAATTGGTTAAAAGCTTGCACGGCTAAATCCAGGCGCTTATAAGGAGCAAATGCTGAAACGATTAAAAAGTAATCTTCCTTTTCCCTTGTTTTCTCCGGTGTGAATAATTCGGTATCTACAGGAGGATGGATAATGACAGCTTCTTTACCATAATATTTTTTGATCCTTTTTTGTACATGACGAGAGTTTGCAATAAAGTAGTTTACTCTTTGGCTCGTTTTAGTATCCCACCGTTGCAACCAAGGTCGAATAAGCTTCATTACTTTAGTAGAAAGCCAACTAGACTTTCCTTTGCCAAAATATTGATTAAATTGATCCCATACATAGCGCATGGGTGTATGACAGTAGCAAATATGTAGGCTATTAGGTCCAGGTTTAACACTTTTTGCTACGCAATGACTACTACTCAATATTAGGTCGTATCCCTTTAGGTCAAACGCTTCGATAGCAAATGGCATAAGCGGTAGATAATAGCGATACTTTGATTTAGCGAAGGGGAGATTTTGGATTAACGATGTATGTATGGGGTGTGATTCTATTTCGGGAGAAACTTTGCCAGGAATATGGATCAATGTGTATAAATCTGCAGATGGGTAAAGCTTGCATATTACTTCAAGACATTTTTCCCCACCTCGCATTCCCGTAAGCCAGTCATGAACAATCGCTATTTTCATTGTTTGTATTCTAAAACCTTTTGTAATGAAAATAAAGGCTCGCTACTAGGATTTGGAGAAAGAAAAGAAATGAATAATAAAAAAGCCCACAAGGGAATTCCCCTTGTGGGCTTCAAATTCTAATTTAAAAAACCTAAGCGATAGCGAGAAAGCCGCATGCCTGGTAGCAGGCATTACAGTTGATACATAAATCCATATCAATATGAGCTGCAACTTTTCGAGTTCCACCAGTTATAGCACCAGTTGGACAGGGTTTGATACAGGCTCCGCAGGCTACGCAATCTTCTTCTTTTACTACGTAACGATATAATCCTGTACATCTAGCAGCATCGCAAACTTGATCAACAATATGCCTTTCATATTCCTTGCGGAAATATTTTAATCCAGTCAGAATAGCCTTTGGCGCGGTTTCACCCAGTCCACATAGAGAGGTTTGACTAATCTCCTCGCATAACTGTTGGAGCTTGTCGAGATCTTCCATTTTTCCACGCCCTTCAGAGATATCGTCTAATTTTTGACGAATCAAAGTAAGACCAATGCGGCAGGGTGTGCATTTCCCACACGTCTCGCCTTCGTTAAATCCAATAGAAAATTTTGCCAAGTCAATTACACAGGCAGACTCATCATAGGCAGCAAAACTTGCTTGCCCCATTAACACTCCAGCCTCCAAAAGACTTTCATAGTCTGTTGCAGTATCTGCTAGTTCTGGAGGTAGAAAACCGCCAGTAACTCCGCCGACATGAACCACTTTCAGGTCTTTTTTCTTTTGTATGCCTCCGCAATAATCATCGATTGCTTCGCGGAGCGTGGTTTTCATATCCAGTTCCATTAAGCCGTTGTATTTTATATTTCCAGAAATTGCCCATACTTTGCAGCCATTTGCATTGTCATTACCCATAGATGCATACCAGTCTGCCCCATTAGCAATGATTTTTGGAACAGTAGCCCAAGTTTCTGCGTTATTTAGCACGGTTGGTTTGCCCCATAAACCCTGCTCCGACGAATGGGGTGGTTGAGCTTTTGGAAAAGGACGTTTTCCTTCTACTGATTGCATCAATGCTGTGGACTCGCCACCGATAAAAGCTTCGAGGCCTTCATGTACTCGAATGTTAATACTAAACCCCGAGCCAAGAATATTGTCACCGAGAAAACCTCTTTCACGTGCCTGATCAATGGCCATATTTAATCGCTTTACTGCGATTGCGTAGTCGGAACGTGTATAGATGATGCCTTCCGTTGCTCCGATTGCATAGGCTCCAATCAATAATCCTTCAAGAACCTGATGGGATGCGCCTTCCATTACACTGCGATCCATGTAGGAAGCAGGATTTCCCTCGTCTCCATTGACCATAATATAACGGGTCCCTTTTTCATCTGTTGGAGCGTTTCGCGCTTTTTCCCATTTATTAGCCGTAACAAATCCGCCACCCCCTTTGCCTCGCAACCCAGATTTTTTAACCTCTTCGATAACTTCTTCAGGTTTCATGGTGCTCAGCACTTTTTTTAGCGATTCATAACCGCCAACTTGTATGTATTCATCAATATTTTCAGGATCAATTGAGCCTCCATGTGCCAGTGCAACACGCGTTTGTTTCCCTAGTGTTTCATAATAATCCGGCTTGGATGCCGCCTTTTTAAAAGGTTTGCCACCGATAATATGATCGTTAAGAATGTTTTTAACCATAGCTGGTTTGACTTTTTCATAGGTCACTCGCTCTTCGCCTGGAACATAAACATCGACCAGTACATCGCGACTACAGTAACCTCTACAACCTACTTGGCCCATTTCGCATTTGCGTTCTCCTAGGGTAGCGTTGGCTTCCATCTCGGCGATTTGTTTCTGAAATTCTGCATAGACTTCCTCACCACCTTCAGCGATACCACTTAAGCTTAAACACACGGTAATTTTTATCTGACCTTGCTTTGCTTCGACAGCCTGATTTTGTTGGTCTTCAACAACTTCCATGAACGATCTCCCGCTGTTCAAAAATTGAATAAATTCTATATACTGGGTCTCGCTTTATTCCCAATCTTGGATTGGTAAGCGAGATTAGTAATCTCTCATAAATAGCTCAAAAATTCCAATAATTCTAGTAATAGGACCTTGAAATGTCAATGATTTCAGAGAACCTATTTTTTAGCAATTTATGATTAATTATTAAACCCTGTAGTTACAATATTATAGCCGGTTTAAAGGTAATAATTGTAGTAATAAATACCATTTGGGTTTTTACAGCTAAAATGACTAAAATTTAGATAAAAAAAGCTAATTTAAAAGAGCGTTTATATATTTTTCTTAGAAGAAATCTCAAATATATTAGTTGATATTACTTCGTCATTATCTGCGATTTAAAGATTCTGGTTGATTGCAGAAGGTCATAAATATAAACTTCCTCCTCTAACACAACTCAATTTATCCTTTTGCAGAATTTATCATGATTAAAATAAACCAGAAATTAGATTATCCATTACAGCATTCAACCGAATGTTTGATTTTACCTTGCTTAGAAGTAAAAAAACCCAATGGCTTGTTAAAAGAATTAGATAACAAATTACATGGGGCAATTAGTGAGGCTATCGACCAAAAACGTTTTACTGGAAAACTGTGCCAAACTTTGCTCCTAAATAGTAAGGGCATAGTAAAGGCTTCCAGCCTTTTGCTGGTTGGAATTGGAAAAGCCAGAGAAGTAACACCCGAAAAAATCTGCCAAGCTGCTGGTACGGCAATAAAGTTAGCCGAAGGNTCTAGGTTTAAATCTGTTTCAGCAGATTTAGGTATTTTTGAAGTCATTGCAAAGGGTAAGGGCGGACTCTATGGCGAATTGACAAGTGCAATNGCCGAGGGGTCGGGGCTAGCTATTTATCANTTTGATAACTATAAATCTAAAGGTGAAAAAGACGATACACCAAGCCGTATAGAAAAACTGACNCTNTTGACTTCTTCTAAAGCTCGCAAGGCATCGACAGAAAAATCAATAAACCGAGCAGAAAANATCATTANCGCTGTCCATACTGCANGAGACTTAATTTCNCANCCTGGAAATACAGTTACNCCTACCTACTTAGCTGAACAGGCAAAAAATATGGCACGTAAATATAAAATTACTTTCAAAGTGCTGGGTCAAAAAGAGATGGAAAAGTTGGGTATGGGTTCTCTTTTAGGTGTATCCCAAGGTAGCGACCAGCCACCTGCGCTAATCGTTTTGGAATATAACGGAGCTGGAAAAAAGAAAGTTCCTAGCGTTATTGTGGGCAAGGGAGTTACTTTTGATACGGGTGGTATTTCTCTTAAACCCGGTGCGAGTATGGATGAGATGAAGATGGATATGTCCGGTGCNGCGACCACACTGGCTACTTTNCAATTAGTGGCCAGTCTGAAGCTCAAAGCTAATATTGTGGGTATTATTGCGGCAGCTGAAAATATGCCAAGCGGATCTGCCATCAAGCCTGGAGATATTTTAAAAAGTATGTCTGGAAAAACCATCGAGGTTCTTAATACCGATGCCGAAGGGCGTTTGGTCCTTGCTGATGCATTGACATATGCACAGCGTTATAAGCCAAAAGAAGTGATCGATCTGGCAACACTTACCGGGGCTGTCATACATGCGCTTGGTCATCATGCAGCTGCTGTTATTGGCAACAATCCAACAATGATTCAAAAACTAAAAGACGCAGGCAATTTAACAGGGGAGCGCGTTTGGGAGCTGCCTCTTTGGGAAGAACACGAAAAAGCAACCAAAAGCGATATTGCTGATCTTAAAAACATTGCTTCTCCAGGAGTAGGCGCTGGAACCATAATGGGTGCGGCATTTCTCAAAGCCTTCGCTGGAGAGCAGCCTTGGGTCCATATAGATATTGCTGGAACCGCTTGGGGATTCGATAGACCTTACACGAATAAAGGCGCATCTGGTTTTGGAGTCAGGCTATTACTGCGTTACCTTGAAAAAAGCCGTTAAAAAAAAATTGAAAAATCATGGCAAACAATTTCATTATTTTTCTACATTTAATGGCAGCCGTTGTTTCAATTGGTAGNTCNATATATAGTNTATTAATATATCTCCCTGCTATTGAAAAAAATCTGAAAGAGCGTGACGAAAACTCACCTTCATACAAGATACTTGACCACCTTGCGCCTACCGTGTTTGCAA
The DNA here is from genome assembly GCA_002721515.1 of Nitrospina sp. Lineage (GTDB taxonomy): Bacteria > Nitrospinota > Nitrospinia > Nitrospinales > VA-1 > UBA8687. The sequence continues at coordinate 38,513 of PBKP01000017.1, read as the reverse complement.
GTTTGCTTGTGTTAGTAGGTACGGGGGTCTATTTCCTTCTTGTGAACTATACAGCACAAGCAGGGCTGAAACCGGGTTATTACAATTTATTTGGCGTCAAAATGATATTCGTAGCAGGAGCATTTTTTATTAGCATGTACCTGACTTTTGCATTACGAGTACAAATCTCAGATCTTGATCTCAATCCAAAAAATAAAGCAATTGTNCCTGAAGTTCTTAAAAAGATGATTNCTTTCAGTCGTATGACCTTGGCACTCATGACGATTGCNCTCTTTTTGGGTATCTGGCTAGCGCGCTTTTAATTGTGCATAATAATTCTTAGTAGTTTTTAAATTAGCACTATAAAAACTGTTGTATTATTCCAAAATTGCAAGTGGTATTGCAGATAAGGGCATTTTAAATTACTATNCGATANAGTAATCTTTTTGGAGCTTTTAGATATGGNCAAAATAACCCAATNGCCAGAATCAACAAATAATTNTTCAGTAACTAAACNTATTAAAGAAATGNNAGTGGAAGAAGNATCTATCTTCCAGCCGCAGAACGAATTGCCTTTTCCAGCCGAAGTGGACCTCAATGAACTATTTCCAGAAGAGGATAAAGACCTCAATGAACTCTTTCCGGATGAGGAAACAAAATTGCTTTTAAAAAAGATGCAGAAAAACAAAAAAGATTTGCACATCATGACTGATCGTTTTTTAGATGAAGATTGGAATAGCGATGTTTCAAATGAATTCGGTGGGAATGAGGAACTCGAGATTTAATATATAATTGACACATTAGCCGAATAACTAAAAATCAAGATTTATCTTCAAGCGGATGTATGAGCATTGATCTTGTTTGATTTATCCTGCCTCACTATTACGTTTTCTATAGATTTTCTACATTAAAAAAATATTTCATGAAAAAGAAACCACTTAAAAGAGGGTTGGTTCGTCCAGGTTTAAAACGATCCAACTGGATTTATTTTTTGTTTTTTTTCTCTGGTATTTCCAGTTTAATTTATCAGGTGGTTTGGACTAGGATGTTGACTCTGGTTTTTGGGCACACCATTTATTCTGTGTCTGTNGTTTTATCAGCATTTATGGCTGGTTTGGGTCTTGGCAGCTATTTATGGGGACGTACAATCGATAAGGTTGGAAGTCCGCTATTGATCTATGGAAAAATTGAGTTGCTCATTGGTCTCACCGCTGGTTTTCTATCTCTTTTATTTTCAAAATTTCAGCCTGNTTACGTTTGGTTTTATCATTGGTTACCCGATTTNTTTTTCCANACAGGCTTGCTAAAAACAGCTTTGGCATTTTCTNTAGTCTTAATCCCTACTATTTTAATGGGAGCTACCCTTCCCATAATGGCTAAATATTTTGTAAAGGAAAAGAGTCACACTGGGCAGCAAGTTGGTTATTTATATTCTATTAATACTTTTGGAGCCGCAGCGGGTTGCTTATTAGCTGGGTATTTCCTTNTAGAANGTTTGGGCGTTCTTCAAACAGCTTTGCTAGCGGCATCTATAAATATTTTTATCGGAATNTTTTGTATGCTGGTATTCAAGAAATACGAGCCAGGAACTCCCATTGATTTATCAATTCCAAAACCGGAATTACTTTCAATTCAACTCGGCAAAACAAATCTTATTTGGATTACAACAAGTTTTTTTTGTGGTTTCACCTCATTGGCTTATGAGGTGGTTTGGACGAGAATTTTAGTGTTTGGCATAGGAAGCACTGTTTATTCTTTTAGCCTTATGTTGGCTAATTTTCTTCTTGGGATTACGGTAGGAGGATTATTAATTGTCCCTGTTTTTAAAAGAAATTTTGATTTTCGCATTCTTTTGACCTTATTCCAGTTTGGGATCGGTTTTTACGTAATTTTTAGTATTTATCAATCCAACTGGATCCTTTCCTCTTTTATCCGGCCTTTAAAGCTTGAAAGCCCCATTAGCGAATTTTGGATTAATATGCAAAACGCTTCCGCTTTGATGTCTGTTCCCACTATCTTATTTGGAATGAGTTTTCCTGTTCTGACTCACCTTGTGACTAGAGAGTCGGAAAAAATAGGAAGCTCTTTGGGGATTATTTATGGAATTAATACTTTTGGGGGCATTCTTGGATCTCTTGTTGCAGGTTACCTTCTATTGCCAAACTTTGGGTCTCAACAAACCCTAATTTTTTTAGCAATGTTGAATTTTTTAACAGGAGTTCTTCTTTTCGCCACTTCATCATATTTTACTGTGTTAGTTAGAAAAGGAGCGGCTATTACTGTATTTGGCCTAATAATATTAATGCTTCTTGGTATGCCAGAAGATTTATTAAAAGGCATTTTTATGCGCAATTCATTTGGTAAAGCCGATCCTGAAAAATTGCTTTATTTAGATGAGGGTTTAACCACTACNGTTGCGGTTTTNAATACTGATGATGACAACTTTGGGATAAAGCGTAAAAGCCTAATATTAAATGGGGTCAATATGTCAGCAAATCATATCGTTTCTAGAAAATATATGACGCTATTGTCCTACATTCCTCTCTTGCTTAATGAAAACCCTAAGGATGTTCTGGTAATTTGTTTTGGAACAGGTCTAACCTCTGGTGTGTCGGGAGTTTATCCTGGGATTGATTCTGTCGATGCCGTAGACATTTCACCTGGTGTTTTTAGTGCTGGGCACCTTTTTAGCGACACGAATTATGATGCTGTTACCAATCCAAAAATTAATAAAGTTGTTCAGGATGGGAGAAACTACCTCTTAACGACTTCAAAAACTTATGATGTTATAACCGCAGAACCTCCTCCCCCAACTAATGCAGGGGCTGTAAACCTTTATACAAAAGAATATTATGAATTGACCAAAAAAGCCTTAAAACCAGGTGGAATTGTAAGTCAGTGGATACCTTTGCATAGCCAGACAGAAGCTCATATATACGAGCACTTTCAAACTTTTCTTGACAGCTTCCCATATGTTATTGGCTGGTACCCCGTAAAACAGGAATTAATTTTAATAGGTTCAAATGATCCTATAAATATTGACTTTAGAGAAATTGAAAAACGCTTGAAGCACCCGTTGGTAAACGAAGTAATGAAAAAAATTAGTTTCGAAAGCCCTTTTACTCTTTTAGGAAGCATTTGGTTTTTGAAAAATGAATTGAAAACTATGGCTTCAAAACATAGGATGATTACTGATAACAATCCATCGCTGGAATTTTTTCTTAACTCGCCAGATGCTATTTCTAGAGAAAGTATTTATAAGTTTATAAAAAATCGTGCTTCTTTTGATGCTGTGTTCAAAAAAGTTAAAAATCTTTCAAGCGTTGACAAGAAAATGTTTAAAAGTTTTTGGGATCAACGCATCAATGCAGATTATGCGATAGACTTTTTCGAAATAGGGGTCAAATATATAAACAAAAAAAATTTGAGAGGGGCTATTGAGAAATTTAAGGAAGCCGTAGAGCTTAATCCTAGATTTTTTGTAGCGCATTATTTTCTTGGAGCTAGCTTTAAAAAAATTGGAGATTTGAAAAAATCAGAAACTCATCTGAGAAACGCAATTAGGCTAAAACCGGATTATGCTGCAGCTTATAATGAATTGGGGAATAACCTAGTAGTTCAGGGCGATTTAGAAGATGCCTTGGTTCAATACACGAACGCTATTAAAATCAAATCTGATTATTTTACTGCTTATATTAATCTTGGAATTTATTGGGACAATAGGGGTGAGTTTGACAAGGCGCTTTCTCAATTCAAAAAAGCCATTAAAATACAACCCAAAAATGCACACGGATTTTTCACGCTTGCTAACTCTTTCTATAATAATAAAAAATTAGATAAAGCTGTAAACAATTATCGAGTCGCGTTAAAACTTAACCCTGAACTAATCCAAGCTAGAAAAAATCTAGAGATAGCCCTTCGACGAATAGAAAATCAAAACTAAAAGAAATATGAATTTTAATGAGCTGAAAGAGTTGGCCAAAGAAGGGCAGGTAGAAGCACAATATAACTTAGCTTTAATGTACAGTCTAGGTAAGGATATACCTAAAAATGACCCAGAGGCGGTTAAATGGTATCGTTGTGCAGCTCAACAAGGGTTCGCCGAAGCTCAAACCAATCTTGGTTTAATGTATGGGAAAGGTCAGGGAGTAGAACAAAATTTTGATGAAGCAGTTAAATGGTATCGTCTTGCCGCCGAACAAGGATTGGCCCAAGCACAACATAATCTTGGTGTGATGTACGGCAAGGGGCAAGGTGTGGTAAGAGACTTTTTTGAGGCTTTTTGGTGGTTTAAGCTTGCTGCTGAGCAAGGATATGGTCAAGCGCAATACAATCTTGGCCTCATGTATAGCCGAGGGGAAGGTACCACCAAGGATTATAAGGAAGCGTTGAAATGGTACCGTTTATCAGCTGAGAAAGGAATTTCTGGAGCTCAGTCTAATCTTGGTCTCATGTATGAAAAAGGCTTGGGAGTAGAGCAAGATTATGTTGAGGCACATAAATGGTTTAATATTGCGGGGGTCAATGGTAATGCAACAGGCAAAAAAAATGCCGATATAATAGAGAAAAAAATGCAACCCGGACAAATCATCACCGCAATTGGCCTTGCCCGTGAATGGCTGGAAAAAATTTAAAACCTTTCAATTGCTCGCTATCTTTGGATTTTAAGTTTCATTTTACCTTCCCGTTCGTAATCAAATTTTTTTTATGAATAAAAGACCTCTAGGAAAAATATTAAAGGCATTTTTTAATAAACAGTTTTATATTGCTTTAATCAATATTTTTAAAAACTTTGATCGACCGCTGAATGTTTTGAATCGTTATGTTTTTGGAAGAGGTTCCTATCCAGATAAGCATTTGGTAACGACCCCAATAGGAAAGCTAGAATTATCAGTATATTCCTTCCACGATATGATTACCTTGGTAGAATGTTTTGGGAAACTAGATTATCAGGCGGGTAATGACATTAAATGCGTGGTTGATTTTGGATCGAATATTGGTGTCAGCGCGGGATACTTTTTGACAAGAAATTATAATAGTAGAGTATATTTATTCGAACCCCTGCCAGATAATATTTCGAGATTAAAAGCTAATCTAGAGAGGTTTGAAAGCAGGTATGAATTAAAAGAAGTTGCTGTAGGCTTGGAAAATGGTGTTGCTGATTTTGGATACGAAACTACAGGTCGTTATGGTGGACTTCAGAGCAACCTTCCTCAAAAAACCCAAGTTAAAGTTCTTATGGCCGAAGAGGTTATTACAAAAATATTAGCTAAAGAGGGCCATATTGATATTTTAAAAATAGATGTTGAGGGTTTAGAAATTGCGATTATTCAAAGTCTGTCGTCCGATAGTTTAAAAAGGATCGATAGAATATATGCGGAAACGATTTATCCTGAAAGCTTGCCGGGTTTTGAAAAAGAACAATATGGCGAAATAGTTCGTTTTCGTAAAACTTGAAATAACTAATGAAAATTATTTAACATTTTTTATTACCTGAAATTATATGCGAAACAGCCGCTGGAGCAAGTAACCATATAATGTGGACAACTTTTGCAAGGTTCATTTGGTTGAGCCTTGAAAGTGTGACTCAAGAACTCCGTGTGCATTTTTTTTATTGCTAGCTCATTGACCTGCTTAAAATCCTGAATATTTCCCAGTTTTTTGTCGTGAAAGGGAAAACAATTGAAGCAATCTCCTTTTGGATCAATATCCATCGGGCTATCATCAGCACAACCAAAGTAAACATCTTTTTTTCTCCATTCAGTGATGTTTGGTACGGACTGACTGCCGTGATAAATAAAACGTTCTACCAAGGGATATTCCTCTTCCTTTATATCGTCCATTAGGCAAGGTGGGAATGAACAGTCAAAACGAAAACACATTTGAGGAAAATCTTTTAGCAGGTTTATCATCATACGACCCATTTTAGGATAATCCTTAATAGGAAGGGTAATATGGTTTTCTTCGCCTACAATAGGGAAAGCGGGGCTGACACGGATTTTATAGGTTTGCCCTGGAGGTAACCCTAAATTTTGATAAATTTCGTCTATTTCCCAGCATTGGGTCGCGAGGTCTTGTTGAATGGAATAAAGGTTTAGGCTGAACATCAAACCGTAGCCATTTTTTTCTAAAATTGCCTCGGCTACTTCGCGACAGCGTGCGTGATTTTTTTCGGATGTGTTTTCCATGGTCTGCCAATTGAGCAGAACAGAAAATTGAATTTGTTTCTCAATACTTCCACCACGTCCTACTAAACTTAACAGCAGGTCGAGTACTTTGTCAGACATTAATCCATTGGTAAAAACACCCAGAAATGTGAAGGGTTGCATATTATCCAATGTTTTAGAAAGCATGTCGTTAAAGCGAGGATGAAGAGTGGGTTCTCCTCCCATAAAATTAATGAGAGAAGCGGTTTTGATTCTAGGTAAAAGTTCTTTTTGGAAAAAATCGTAGTCCATAGATTTATCAGGGGTTTTGACGTTTTCTTCCATATACTCATCAGCAAAGCAGTAATTACATTTTAAATTACAATAACTGTTCAAGATAATGTTCAAAACTGTTACCTGTTTAGATATTTCTTAATAATGCGATAAGACCTACACCATAAGCTTAAGGCCTTTTCGTTCTATTAACAAATTTGCTTGTTATATTTCTTGTGTGCTGTGATTCTATCATAGGTAATAAAGAGCACAATACCTAATCAGTTGTTGATCAGGTCTTTCTTTTAGGTGTAGGGGAAGTATGGAATTTAAGGCCTTCATCAGGTATTTGGTGACCGTGAGATTGCCCTCCTCTGAGTTTATTAAGAACTGCGCCCATATGTTCGTAGCCCATCTGATTATTAAGAGCAGAGAAAGTATCTCGCGCTTGTGTAAAATGAACGATGGCTTCGGGGATATTTTCTGTTTTCCATAAATAATGCCCCATATTTTCTAAAACTAAAGCCTTGATAAGGTGGGGAGGGTCATTTTTTACTAACTCTAAACCTTTTTTATACCAGGCTCCAGCGGGAGAAAAAATTTTTCTTTCCATATATAAATCGCCGGCTAAATTCATTGCTCTTGCTTCCCCTAGAGAGTCTTGATTTTTTCTATGGTTTTCCATTGCCAGTATGTAATGCTTTTCCGCTTCTTTTAGATTTCTACGGAATTTATACATGTCTCCAATGGATTCAAAAACTTTTGCTGCTTTTTTGATCTCGCCCTCTTTTTCATAAACCTCGATAGCTTTTTTGTAATTTTTAATGGCCTCATCAAATTCATGATAGAAGAAATTTTCAGATGCTTTTTGAATATATCTCCCCGCTTCATCCTTTGCATCGATGGGCGGGGTGATAGGTTGCTCCTCTTCCTTTTGTATTGGTTTCGGTAAAAGCCAGACAGACATTCCCATGGCGAGTACCAAAGCCAAAATCCCAAAATATATTAGACTAGTCTTTATAGGTGGTTTCAAAATAATGAGGGCGTAATTAATTTATTAAAAAAACTTAAATCTATATGTCTTCCAAAGAATTTACACAGCCATAATGGTATATTTTATCTGTTGGCACAATCTAAAGTTAAGTATAGAATACTTCCGCCCGTCAGCATAGAGCTGGACTAAATTTCATCCCGTAGCCTTTGATCAAACAAAATTTGAATTTGTAAACTTATTTAGGATTGTTTTTGAAACAGATTTTATTAAACGTTTATTTTAAATGGGTTACAGAAAAACCTTTTTGGGCGCTTGCATTCGTGATTTTTGTCTTGGCCGGGTTTTCCTATCATATTCCCAAATTCAAACTGGATGCATCGGCAGAGTCTCTGGTTCTTGAAAATGATAATGCTTTGGAATATTACCGGAAAATAAGCAAAATTTATGGATCCGATGACTTTCTGGTTATCACCTATACTCCTTTCAAAGATTTAATGTCCGATGAAGTACTTGAAGATTTAAAGGCGCTTAGCGATGGATTATCAAAAATAGATCGAGTTCAATCTATAGATAATATATTAAATGTTCCTTTGTTAAATAGTCCGAGGGTGGAAATTGGCAAGTTGGCAACGGATATTAGAACTTTAGAAACTCCAGGTGTTGATCGGGAAATGGCAAGAAGAGAGTTTCTTGAAAGCCCGATTTATAAAAACCTTTTATTGAGCGCAGATGGTAAGACTACGATCATACGCGTTAATTTTAAGCGTGATCAAAAATATTTTGATCTTCTTTATAAAAGAAATGATTTAAGGGAAAACATAAATAAAGCTGGGTTCACCCCAAAAGACCAGGCTCTGTTTTTAAAGGCTCAGAAAGAATTTCGCGATTACCATGCCGATTTCCTGGATAAAGAGGATAAAGTCATTCAGGCAGTCCGCAAAACCATGGATCGGCATCGTAAAAATGCTGAAATGTTCCTAGGTGGCGTGCCAATGATCATTGCAGATATGATCGGTTTTATTAAACAGGACTTGGAAACTTTCGGTCTAGTAGTAATAGCATTTCTTATACTTATGCTTAGACTTTTTTTTAAGAAGTGGCGTTGGGTAATTCTTCCAGTAGGCTCCTGTCTCATCACTGTTATTGTTATGATAGGATTTTTGGGTTTAATGGATTGGAGAGTAACAGTAATTTCCTCTAATTTTATTTCTATTCTCCTAATCATTACAATGTCTTTAATCATCCATTTGATCGTAAGATATCAGGATCTTAATGATAATTTCCCAGGACAAGACCAAAAACAACTAGTAAAAGAGACAGTCAAGCTTATGGCACAGCCTTGTTTTTATACTTCTATTACTACGGTTGTAGCTTTTTGCTCGCTTTTAATAAGTGGTATTCGGCCAGTTATTGATTTTGGTTGGATAATGACAGTTGGGATTTCCTTAGCATTTATTTTAAATTTTATATTTTTCCCTGCGGCACTGGTTCTTTTAAATCCCGAAGTGCCAGGAACGAAAAAAGATATTACCAAGGATCTAACTCTAAAGATTGCTGCATTTACCAATCGCCATAATAAAACTATTCTTATAGGATCAATATTGCTGGGAGTGGTTAGCGCAATTGGTATCTCTAAATTAGAAGTAGAAAACAGGTTTATAGATCACTTTAAAAGTAACACTGAAATTTATAAAGGGATGGAAGTAATTGATAGACAATTAGGTGGAACCACACCATTAAATATTGTAATGAATCCGGATCAAAAGTATTTTGATTTTTTAAAAGAAGCTGAACAAAACAAGGCGGACACAGAGTTTGATGATCCTTTTTCTGATGAAGGGGATAAAGCGGAGATCAATTATTGGTTTAACTCAAATATGCTAGACCGAGTAGAAAAAATTCATGATTACCTAGAAAGCCTACCAGAGGTAGGAAAGGTACAATCTATTTCAACATTGATAAAAGTTTTTACTCAACTGGATAAAGGGAGGAAACCTGATGACTATGATCTAGTTCTTATTAGAAAACTAATGCCTGACAATGTAAAAGACGCTTTGGTAAACCCATACCTTTCCCAGGACGCAAACCAGATTCATATAAATATGAGGTTGATTGAATCAGATCCTGATTTGCGGCGCTCTGATTTAATCGATAAAATTCGTCGCTACTTGGTAGATGAATTAAAGTTTGATCCTGCAGCCATAAAATTCACTGGAATGGTTGTGCTTTATAACAATATGTTGCAGAGTTTATATCGATCTCAAATTCTTACTATAGGTGCAGTTTTCTTCGCTATCATGCTAATGTTTATGATACTGTTTCGAAGTTTTTCTCTTGCGCTAATTGGGATTATTCCGAATCTATTGGCAGCAGGTACTGTTTTGAGTCTAATGGGATGGTTGGGCATACCACTAGATATGATGACGATAACTATTGCTGCAATAACTGTGGGTATTGCGGTAGATGACACTATCCATTACATTCACCGTTTTCAAAAAGAATTTAAAGAAGATCAGAATTATCTAGCTACTATGGATCGTTGCCACGGGAGTATTGGAAAAGCAATGTACTACACCTCTGTGACAATTACTCTCGGTTTTTCCATTCTATCTATGTCAGAGTTTATGCCTACTATTTATTTTGGATTGTTGACCGGAGCCGCTATGGTAATAGCTCTAATAGGTTCGCTTACTCTTCTTCCTCTACTAATCTTGGTTTTTCGCCCGTTGTCTGTTGAACAATAATCTCATTTTATAAGTCAACCGAAGTAGAATATTTATCCTAAAAATATTAAACTATCGCTTATATCGGTTAACATGTCCACGGTTAACAAAATTAAAATGCAATACCTTTCCACCTTTTGAGTTCAAATCATTTATGATAGGCTGTTTTTTTTCGGGTGGAACAATGAAAGCTAGGCAACCCCCGCCGCCGGCTCCACAGACTTTTGCTGCAAGGGCTCCATTTTTTATCGCAGACTGAATTAATTTTTCCATTGTCGGCGTCGAAATTGTAGGAGCAAGCTGTTTACGGGCTTTCCACTCTATTTCAAAAATTTTAGCAATACCAGTTATACGGCCATTTTTTAATAGCTGATACATTTCTAAAGCGCAGTTACTGATAGTCTTTAAATTTTGAATTACTTTTCTGTCGCCATCCAATGCCTTTTTTGTAACTTTCCAATTATTTATTCCAGAGTTTCTTGGTTTTCCTGTATAGCAAAGGATGAAATGCCGAGTGAGTTCTTTAACGTTTATAGGAAGCGTTTCCGTATTTATTCCCGTAAACTCAGGCTTGACAGATCTGACCCCACCATACATTGCTGGGTAATAGTCTTGGCATCCAGCTGGAACGCCGATAACCTGTGTTTCAATATTCTTTGCAATTTCGATCATTTCATTTTTATTGTATTTTTTNCCAACAAACTTGTTCATAGCNCCATGTAATGCAATATTCAANGCTGATGAACCTCCAATTCCAGACCCTTGTGGCGCTTGGCAATTAGTGATGATTTCTAANCCTGATTTTGGAGCATAAAACTTNATAGTTCTGGNCAATAATTCCAAAGGATGATTATCTGGTAAGGCATTNACCGATGAAAANAAATTTTNTAATTTTAAATCTTGAGAGCGAAGAACAATCTTTTTATCTTTTCTTGGAGTTATTTCAACTGNAGCGTAGAGGTCAATAGCTGCATTAAGAGTAGGAGGATTGCCAAAGAAAAGNTGCAGCGGCCAAATATCGAGCGTGCCGCCCGCTAAGTCAATGCGGGTTGGTGCGGAACTTTTTATCAAGGTAAGCCTTAAAGGTTTTCAGTNTCTTTATTCTGATTTGATTCGAGGTCTTTAATTTTTTTCCTTAATTTGGAAACCAAGGCTCCATAAGATTCGGTTTTAATAATCTTGCTAAATTGGGATCGGTAATTACGGATAAGACTCACTTCTTCTATTACAAAATCATAAACTGTCCATGTACCACCTTCATTGATAAGTTTGTAATCAACATCTATGGTAGCATCCTTACGGACAATTTGGGTTTTTACCAGGGCATATTTTCCCTTGACCTGCTCTTTAACGTATTTGATCTCTTCATCTTGGTAATTTTCGATTTTACTTGCATATGAGTTTTCAAGCAGCTTTTTAAATAGAACTGAAAATTCTTCACGTTCTTTTACCGACCTGTCTTTATAGTTTTTTGCCAGAGAGCGCATAACCATTTGCTTATAATTAAAACGAACCCCTATCGTTTCCCTAAGCTTTTCCCTTCTTAAGGAAGGGTTTTTCTTCATTGCCGGATCAGAGACTATTTTAATAACTTTATCAATGGTCTGTTTGAGCTGCGAAGTGATTTCTGTTGCTGCAAATGCTTTTCCCATTAGGATTAAAAAGCAAAACAAAAGGACAACATACCCTGAGGAGATTTTTCTTATCATTACTTACCTCAAATTTTAATTCATCGTCAATGGTGGGCAACTTTATCAAATATACCATCTGCAATCAAGCGCCCTAAAGACTCAGCGAACCCAATTGTAAAAAATAATAAAATACTATGATTATCGAATTTCTACTCTATCTTATAAAACTTATGGATTAGGGCTTATCAGGTAATGGCTTTAAAGCGCTTGCAAAAAGATAGAACCCAGTTCTCTTGTAATTTTGCTATTTTTTTTGATTTTTTAATTTAAGTAATCTGTCTTAAAAAAAATTAGAACCAAACTTTTAAAATATTGACAAATTTAGGGCGATTTCATATAGTGGGATAATGCCAATAATCAGAAAAAGATCAATTTATTCAATATTTTACAATAAACTCGAGTCGGTGTGAGAAAAATTATTTTTCTACGAAAAATATTCTTTATAACTGTTATTTTGAATATTTTGTTAGGTGGTTGCGGAACGGTTGAAGTTCAAGTCCGCAAAAACCTGAATCACCCTAAAATTCACCCAAAAACTGTAGCTATTTTACCGTTTACTCTTGCTGGACCCACACCAGAAGGCGTCCCTGTGCACAGGGTTTTCAGAAAATGTTTTTTTAATTATTTTAGCTATTTGGGTTATTCGGATATGCCATTGGAAACCATAGATAGAAAACTGCAGGCAGCTGGTATGAAAAAGTTCAAGAAAGTTCTTGAGCTAAGCCCAGAAAGGCTAAGAGAAATCCTCGGTGTGGATGCAGTCATTAAGGGGCAAGTCCTAGATACTAGCAATTTTACTGGAGGTATTCATGCTGAAACCTCCATAAAAGCCAAGTTAGAAATGGTTGATTTAAGATCAGGTGAGGTGCTTTGGGAAACTAAGCATACCGAAAGGACCTATTCTGGAATTCTTTCTCCAACTATTGTTGAAATCATTCAGGAACAAATGGAAAACGCTAAAGTCCATCATGCTCTTTTAAAAACTGCCGAGATGTTTTCCATTGGTGTGATAAAAGAAATTCCTGACCCTACTGAAATTTGGGACGACGAAGTAAGATTACCTAAAATAATAAGCATAGAAACTAACTTGAAACCAAATCAAAAACTTCAGCCCAAAGACCGAATTTATGTAAACCTGAAGGGGGACCCAGGTTTGAAAGGTACCTTTGGAATTGGAAGTTGGAAATCGAATATTCCGTTANGGGAAATAAGCCCAGGAATGTATTCAGGNAGTTACGTTATACAGGAAACGGATGAAATATCGAGTGCCTTAATAATTGGCACTTTAAGAAATTCTCAAGGTTTAGAAGGCAAAAGGTTTTATAAAAATGGTATGGCTCAGATTGAAAAGTCATTCCTCAATTAATTTATGCATAACAATTTTTACAACAAATTTTTGCAAGGTTTTCTAGTTGTTGCGGTAGCCATATCGATTTCATCTTGTGCTACTGATTTGCAAAATAAAGTTTCAGGCAATCTTAAGGTTCTNTCAAAGGATCACACGGTGGCAATTCTGCCCGTGGAGACAAGTGATCTTGGTCAAAAAGAAATGGCAAAAATGTTTCGTCAAGGGCTGTACGCCAATTTAAAACAATCAAGCTTTAGGTTGTTGGAACGATATGTCGTAGATGATCTTTTAAAACAACATAATTTAACGGACCCTTCAAATTTCCTTAATATTAATCCAATGAAATTTGGTGAGATTTTGGGTGTTGATGCAATAGTTTTTAGTCGTATTAATAAGGTTGAGCGATCGTACTTTGTTGTGCATTCGTCGATTGAATTGGGTGTTTCCATTGAAATGGTGGACACAAGAAATGGTGAAATTCTTTGGCGAGCTGAACAAACGGAACAGGACATCGCAGGAATGGGCAAGATTCCCACAGGGATTACGGCGGCTATTTTTGCACCAATAGAGTTGGTTACAAATAAATTTAACCTTAGTCGAATGACCTCTAATATGTTGGATAAACTGACAGCTTTGATAAAAAAGCCTAGTGAGGCAGATAAAGACAACCAATTCGAAAAACCAGTAATCGCAAAAAAAGCCACTAAAGACCTGAAAAAAATTAAAGAATTACAAACACTTAAAGCTGAATGGCAAGATACTCTGGTTCACGGTGAAGGAGTGGCCTTGGGCGATTTACCTGATAAACCTACCTTAATTGAGGAAACGACCCTTANCAANACTAATAGACCGGAAATAGTTCCTTTGAAAAGGGTTGACCCAACAGTTTATTCGATTCAGGTAGGAGCTTATAAAAATAAAACCTATGCAAAGAAGATGGAGAGTGCATTAAAAAAGAAAGGCTATGATTCCTTCATTACTCGTGATGCCAAAAAAATCTACCGTGTTCAGGTAGACCGATTTGAGACTAAAGAAGATGCAGCTAAACTTGCTCGCCATATTGAAGTAAAAGAAAAACTGAAAAGTTTAGTCATACGATTGTCGGGAGTATAAGGTTACCATCCCATTTTAAGTGCTATTTTTTAAGTACCAGTCCAACAAATCAAAAACTTTTAAAATTTCGTCTTCGCAGTTATAAAAATGTGGAGAAAGGCGTATAAGTCCATCGCGTACGGTAAGTTTGACCTTATTTTTCAGCATAAACGAATATAGCTGAGATACGTCTTTTTTTAGAGTGAATGAAATATTTCCAGAGCGCTCTGTTAATTTCGTGGAACTGTAGATCCCAATGTTTCTTTGGTTTAATTCATCGATGATGCAATCACCAAGACTCATCACGCGCTTTTCAATATTTTTGATACCTACTTCAAGGAGTAATTCCAATGCCGCTCCAAAAGCGTGNATACTCATTGTATTGGGTGTGCCCTCCTCAAATTTTGTAGCATCTTTTTTTAGAGTAAAATCATAATGCATAAAGTTTTCAGCATTGATAACATTTGCCCATCCCATGGTTACAGGTTGAATTTTATCCAATACCTGATTGGATATATAAAATCCACCCAACCCTTCAACACTTANCATCCATTTATGCCCATCAGCGGATAGAAAATCTATATGGTCTTTTTTAACATCCAATGGCAGCAAGCCGAGACTCTGTATTGCATCTACAAAAAATAGGATTCCTTTTTCTTTGCAGAAAGTTCCTATGCGGTTGAGGTCGCTTTTAAATCCACTATTGCATTCTACGGAACTTATTGAAATTATTTGTGTTCTATTGTCGACTTGTTTTACCAAATCGTTAAACAGTACTCTGCCTTCAACAGATTTCACCATACNTGTTTCTACACNCTNATTTTTTAGATTCCACCACGGATAAACGTTGGCAGGAAACTCAATATCAGGAATTACCACATTGTCACCTGGTTTCCAGCCGAAACCGTTTGCAACTATGGAGATACCTTCAGAAGTGTTTTTAACAAAAGCGATTTCATTTATGTTGGCATTAATGAGTGTTGCAAAATTTTTTCTTGTTTGCTCCAACTCTAGCATCCAATTTTCATAGTGGGCAGTTCCGTGTCGTGTTGCATCGTCGATAAACGCCATCACTATCTTTCTCACTCGTTCTGGTAAAGGAGCTACCCTCGCGTGGTCGAAAAAAATAAGTTCCTCTGTGACAGGGAATTCTTTTCTAATATTTTTTAAATTCATTTTTAAGTGGAAAAAAAATTCGAAAAAATTATTGTTTCAGCTCCTTGAAGCTCGTTCCAAATTATTCATTTCTAGATTTGCTGAAGCTGGTTGCTCGCAGAATGGAACTGAAACCATATTTTTTTCGAATTTGGTCAACTCCATTATAAAGCTTGTCCCAGCATTTGCCGTCTTTCGGGTCAAACAAATCTTCTTGCTGGTAAGGATGAGCTGTTAAGGAAGTAAGAGAAATTCCAATCAGACGTACCCGTACCTTACGGTTGAAAGTTCCGTGGAACAATTTTGTGGCAGCTCTAAAAAGCTTATGGTCGGCTGCCGTTGGCCAATTGAGAGTTTGTGTGCGAGTCACTGTCTTGAAGTCAGAGTATCTTAATTTTAACTTTATAGCTCTAGCAAACAGTTTGCTACTGCGAAGTTGTGCAGCAGACTTTTCTGTTAGGCGACTGAGTATTGACTCGAGAAAAAGAGGATCGATAGAATCTGTATTAAGAGTAGTTTCCCTGCTGATTGAGCGTGGATCTTCAGTTTCCGCAATGACAGGACTCTTGCTTATGCCTCTTGCTTTACAGTAAAGCGATGCACCCCATTTCCCATAAACTTCTTCAAGCAACTCTAGAGGTAAGTATGCAAGATCAGCGACAGTTTGAACGCCTATACGGTTCAACCGGGAAACGCCTTTTGGCCCGATTCCAGGGATGAGTTTTATAGGAAGTGGAGCTAAAAACCGTTGTTCGCTACCTGGAGATATCCACAACATACCATTTGGTTTGCAGTAGGCGGAAGCGATTTTTGCCATAAGTTTGTTGGTTGCAATGCCGATGGAGGCATTGAGCCCCAGTTGATTTCTAATTTCATTACGAATTGTTTCCGCTGCTTTGAGGGCTGGACCGTGTAACTTCGCACAGCCTGTTAAATCGACAAAAGCTTCATCGAGAGATACCGGTTCAACGAGAGGAGAGTATCCTCTAAGAATCTCGAATACTTTAGTCGAATATTCGCTGTAGAGTCGATGCGACGTGCGCAAAAAAATAGCATGCGGGCAAAGCCGTTTGGCTATAGAAATTGGCATGGCAGAGTGAATGCCATATTTTCTTGCAGTATAGGATGCTGTAGCAACTACCCCCCTTGAAGACGTGGAAACTGATAAGAGCTTGTGTGCGTGAACAAACGGTTTCTTTTGAGTAGCTGTTTTATTTATTTCATGAGTGGTTGGATCATCAATAACCCCTACGACGACAGGTTTGCCTTTTAACGATGGATCTAGAACTTCTTCGATAGATGCGAAAAATGCATCCATGTCTATATGGAGTATTTCTACAGGAACTAAATTAGGGTTTTTTATGGTGTTCAATATTTTGCCGACTCTAACAGGGTGTTTGGTTATTTTCAATTACTAACGGTCAAACTTTCTTAATACGCTAATGACAATACCCTGGATAGCAAAATCGCCTTCTCTAACAAAGATAGGTTTCATATCTGGATGTGCGGGTTGCAGGCGTATTCGATTGTTCTCTCGATAAAAGCGCTTTAGAGTTGCCTGATTNTTATCGATTAAAGCCACCACTGTTTCCCCGTTCTCGGCTACGTTCCNTNTNTCTACNATCACATAATCTCCGTTTTGAATATGGTCTTCAATCATAGAATTACCTTGGACGCGTAAAACAAAAACATCTTTGTCTTCTGTATCAGGCAATAGGTCCACCACCTCGCGTTGATCAAGGACTTCTATGGGTTTGCCTGCAGCAACTTCTCCTAGTATGGGGTATGATAAGGTATTGCTCGGTTCCGGTATGATTTCAATCGCACGGCTTAAGTTTTGTTGCTTCCGGATCAACCCCTTGTTTTCCAGATGCGCAAGATGTTTATGCACTGTTGCTGGAGAAGTAAGGTGAAACTGTTTGCCTATCTCGACTATGCTAGGCGCATATCCACGACTCCGAATGTGGTTCTTCAGATATTCATAGATTTCTCGCTGACGCTTGGTGAGATGCATAGCTTTATTTCCTTTTCATTTGGGTTTTTCAGGAGTAGCTGGCCATACTTATAAAGCTCAAAGAGTTAATTAAGCCTTAAATTATTATAAGCGAAAATTAAACGAAAATCAAGCTGGTAGCGTATGTTAAAAAACGTTAAGTTCAAATACAACATTGAGCCTTTAACNGCNGTTCGTTAACATTAATCAGTGAACATANTTTATCCAATTTATTTANCCAAATGCGCATGCAAATCAAGTCATTTAAAACCCGATCTGAAGATTTTGAACCTGCTTATATGAAGCTCTTTCATAGCGGTGAACTTTATCGCCGTTCACGTCAAGCACTGCGTTCTCTGGCAAACTGTAAAGTATGTCCTCGGGATTGTGAAGTGGATCGATTAAATAATGAGCATTCCGTTTGCAAAACTGGGCGAAAAGCCAGGGTCGGAAGTTATGCTCCACATCATGGGGAAGAAGACTGTCTGCGCGGTACAAATGGTAGCGGGACTATTTTTTTTTCCCTTTGTAATCTGAAATGTGTTTTCTGCCAGAACTACGATATCAGTCAGGATGGAGAGGGTATCGAGGTTAGCTCAGAAGATTTGGCGATGATGATGCTAGATTTACAAAACCGNGGCTGTCACAATATTAACTTTGTTACTCCTGAGCATGTTGTTCCACAAATTCTAGAAGCTCTACCAATAGCAGTACAGATGGGATTGCGTTTGCCATTGGTTTATAATACTGGCGCTTATGACTCAATTGAAAGCATGCAAATGATGGATGGAATTGTCGATATCTATATGCCTGACTTTAAATATTGGAGTAACGAAAGATCGCAAAAATACTTAAAGGCAAAAGATTATCCAGAAACTGCCCGTAAAGTGATCAAAGAAATGTACAGACAAGTAGGAGATCTTATTTTTGACGAAAACGGACTCGCTAAACGGGGTGTCCTGGTAAGGCATTTAGTTATGCCAGATGGCTTGGAGGATGCGGAAAATATAATGGAGTATTTGTCAAAAGAAATATCTGCTGATACTTATTTAAATATCATGTCGCAATATTTTCCCGCAGGAAAAGTAAGCGAGAAAAAATATCAGGAAATTAATCGTCGTCCTCATACACAAGAGTTGGCAAATGTAGAAAAAATTGCCCTACAATACGGCCTGCATCGCTTCGATTATCGTAAACAGAAAAATTTAGGTTAATTGCAAGGTATCTTAGCAATTAAAATAAATTTGTCTTAGATATTTAGTTTAGATTGTTGACATTTTTTCAAGGTACTCCTTGGTTGTTTACTTTGCTTGTGGTTGATAGTCTTGAGATTATGGAAAACAGGNTGAAAATTTTATTTTTGTGTACAGGAAATTCCTGTCGTAGCCAAATGGCAGAAGGTTGGGCACGGCACTTAAAAAATAATTCCATTCAAGCGTTTTCGGCAGGGCTTGAAGCACATGGTCTTAACCTCAAAGCTGTCCAAGTTATGAAGGAAGAGGGTGTGGACATCACTAAGCAAAGGTCCCAACGCATTGAGGAGGTGGAAACGATTCCTTTTGATTTTGTTATTACTGTTTGTAGTCATGCTGATGAAAACTGCCCGGTTTTTTCATGTTCAACTAGGGTGATACATCGTGGGTTTGATGACCCACCCAAACTCGCTCAAATAGCAANAAACGAACAAGAGGCTTTGAGCTATTACAGAAGGGTTCGTGATGAGATAAAAGCTTACATTGAAACCTTACCGGAAGGATTGAATTAATTATGAAATGGTTTGGGATAAAAATAGTTTTTCTNCTTTTCNTTACTTTATTTGTTAGCTATTCCATTGGGGAAGGAGNCTCTAGCNCCAAANCAAGCAGTGGTGTTAAAAAGGTTTTAGCCTCGCTTCCAAAGCGCATTGTTATAGTTGGTGATACTGGAACAGGTGAAAGGGCATATGCTCCTGGTTTTAGGGCAGTTCAAAAAGCTATGCTCGAAACCAATGCTGATTTCTTATTACATCTAGGTGACTTCGTTTATCAGCCTAACTTTTTCCCTCGCTCCTGTCCGGACCGATATATTAAGGAGATCAAAGAAACATTATCTGATCCCTATCCCTTAAAATTGTTTGTAGCAGGGGATAATGATTTGCCACCGAAAAAATCAAAACCTAAAGCTTCAGGATGTTGGGATAAGATTGATCCACTTGATTCAGGGTTCGACACACCTGGCCCTAGAGCCCTAGAGGGCACGCGGGTGGTTGGTAATGTCCTAATAGGTATTATCAATAACTATCCTTGGCAAGATCCTACACCATGGTTGCAACCCCGCATCAAAGAAGCCCGGAATAAAGGGTTGTGGGTTGTTCTCGCTGTTCACGAACCTGCAATTACTACCACTTGGTATGTAGATAAGCGTAATACTGTTTTTCAGCAATTGAATGCCTTAAAGCCCGATATTGTTTTAGCCGGTAATCAGCATTCCTACGAACGTTTTCACCCTACAGGTCAGGTTGAACAAGGAACATTTAAAGTAACTAAATCAGAATCTGGAAAATATAATAGCGGTGAAGGAGTGATGCACATTGTTTCAGGTGGAGGTGGAGCCTATTTAAGGCCTTTTGCCGATCAGCAAAAAAATGAAAAACGTAGTGCTCCGAAAGATGTGCTTGATGCATTGGCGAAAAGAACAATAATGAATCATTTCATAACATTAGATGTTTCAAACGAAAAAATAGAAGGAACTACTTGGCGGGTATGTATTCCTAATGATTCGAATGATAAATCGAATCCAAGATGGAAACCGAGCAAAAAGTTTTGGAAATCTATTCCATTGGAATGCGATGATAAAACTAGCGGCGTAAGTGTTTATGAAAAGTTTGAAATTATTAAGGCACCAAAACCATAATTATCAAATAGTAAGCTTTATCAAAAGCAGGGCCTACTTTTAACCTGCTAGAATTGCGTCTATTTCGTCGCAGGTCTTTTTGACATCTTGAGCTGATTTGTCTAGTGCGGCTTGTTCTTCTTCTGTCATATTTAATTCGATCACTTTTTCTATTCCATGAATGCCCATCATTACAGGCACGCCAAAGAAAATTCCGCTCCAGCCATATTCCCCCTCCAGATAAGCAGTGCAGGGGAGAATACGTCGTTTGTCTTGCAAAATAGCTTCAATCATTTTTACTACCGAAGCACCCGGGGCATAAAAAGCACTTCCTGTTTTTAACAAAGAGACAATTTCAGCCCCGCCTTTACGTGTCCGTTCTACGACTCGATCGATTTGCTCTTTAGTCATTAGTTCGGTTATAGATATTCCCGAAACAGAAGTGTATCGAGGAAGAGGTACCATAGAATCGCCATGTCCTCCAAGTACCATTGCATCGACATCAACCAGAGAACAACCTAATTCGAGTGAAACAAAAGTCCGCAAACGTGCTGAATCAAGAACCCCAGCCATGCCAATGATTTTATTCTTTGGCAAGTTGCCGGTTTTCTTAGCCATATAAACCATGGCATCCAGCGGATTAGATACAACAATGATAATAGGATCTCGAGAATGTTCCATGACTTGCTCGGTCACCGATTGCACAATTTTAGCATTGGTAGCAAGAAGATCCTCACGGCTCATGCCTGGTTTACGAGGCAGGCCCGCAGTAATGACAACAATATCCGAATTGGCAGTATCTTTATAATCATTGGTTCCTGTTACCAGACTATCAAATACTTGAAGACAACTTGATTCTTGCAAGTCCAAAGCTTTGCCTTGCGGAACCCCTTCGACAATATCGATGATCACTACATCACCAAGGTTTTTGTAAGCGGTTAACTGGGCAACGGTCGATCCAACTTGACCTGCTCCCACAACGGTAATTTTTCTTCTTGCGCTTGACATAACATTTCCTCATATAAAAGCAAACCTGAATCAGATTTGACTTGTCATTCGCTGAAGGCTTTTGGGAGCCCTTAGGGGAGCTCTCCAAAAACTTCAACTTTTAGTGGGTTAATTAATTCAAGCTGTCTAAAATTGAATTGAATGTTGAGCTACGACGCATCGCCTTTGCAACTTTTTCCGGACTAGTTCGATAATAGCCACCGATATCCATGGATTGACCATTAGTAGCATTCAATTCTTCAAAAATGGTATCCAGTTTGGCTTCAAGTTGTTCAGCGATAGGGCCAAATTTTACTTTTAGCTCCGCATCGTCATCTTGAGTTGCCAATTCTTTAGCCCAGTAAAGAGCTTCATAAATATGGGTGCCGGCGTTATCCAACTCGCCCACCTTACGGCCTGGGGATTTTTTGTTGTTCATCAATTTCCCTGTTGCGCGGTCCAATGTATCCGCTAGCACCTGTGCTTTTGAGTTGTTTTTAAACCTGCTAAAATGCGCAAGAGATTCAGACAGAGCCAAAAATTCGCCTAGGGACTCCCATCTCAGATGCCCTTCTTTGACAAACTGTTGAACATGTTTTGGTGCAGAGCCGCCCGCACCCGTTTCGAAAAGACCGCCACCAGGAATCAACGGAACGATAGAAAGCATTTTTGCACTTGTTCCTAACTCGAGAATCGGAAATAAGTCGGTCAGGTAATCACGAAGAACATTACCTGTGGCACTGATGGTGTCTTTACCTTCTTTTGCGCGTTGCAAAGAATGTTTCATGGCATCAAAAGGAGCCATGATCTGAATATCTAATCCATCCGTATCGTGGTCTTTCAAATAAACGTCTAACTTCTTGATCAGCTCGGCGTCATGTGCCCGATCTTTGTTCAACCAAAATACAACGGGGGTATTAGACAATCGAGCTCTTGTTACCGCTAGTTTTACCCAATCTTGGATAGGAATATCTTTTACGATACAACTCCTGAAAATATCATCTTTTTCAACAGGTTGCTCGATCAAGGTATTTCCTGCGGCGTCAACAAGTTTAATTGCACCTTTGCCGGGTGCTTCAAAAGTTTTGTCATGAGAGCCGTATTCTTCCGCTTTTTGAGCCATAAGGCCTACATTGGGAACGGTTCCCATTGTGGTGGGATCGAATTCCCCATTTTCCCTGCAGAAATCAATAGCGGCTTGATAGATGCCTGCGTAACTGGTGTCAGGGATGAGGGCTAAAGTATCGTGCTCTTTGCCATCAGGACCCCACATTTTACCTGAAGTTCTGATTGCAGCCGCCATGGAAGCATCGATGATGATATCGCTTGGAACATGCAAATTAGTTATCCCTTTATCCGAATCAACCATTGCCATTGTTGGGCCATTATCCAAACAGGCTTGAAGATCTGCTTCGATTTCTTTTTGTTTGTCTTCTGGCAAACTTTTGATCTTTGTGTAAACATCTCCTAAACCGTTATTTGGGTTAACTCCGATTTCTTTAAAAGTGTCAGCATGTTTTTTAAAGGCATCTTCAAAAAATACGCTAACGCAATGTCCAAAGATGATCGGATCGGAAACTTTCATCATGGTAGCTTTCATGTGCAATGAAAATAATACACCCTCGTCTTTGGCTCTTTTGATGGCTTCCTTCATGAATTGCCGTAAAGCGCTAACACTCATTTTAGTCGCGTCTACCACCGCTCCAGCATCAAGTTGCACATTCTCTTTTAAAACCTTCGTGCTTCCATCATCACTAACAAACTCTATCTTGGCTTTTCCAGCAGATGCATCAGAAATGGTTACTGATTTTTCATTGGAACGAAAATCATTACCGTCCATAGAAGCGACATTAGTTTTAGAATCTTTTGACCAAACTCCCATGCTATGTGGGTTGCTCTTAGCATAATTTTTTACTGAAGTTGCAGCTCGACGATCCGAGTTACCTTGTCGCAAAACAGGGTTTACCGCACTACCCTTACAAACATCGTATTTTGCTTTAATTTCTTTTTCTTCGTCGGTTTGCGGATCCTCTGGATAATCAGGCATGTTGTAGCCCTGCTCTCTTAGCTCCTCAATAACCCCTTTTATCTGGGGTACAGACGCGCTGATATTGGGCAACTTAATGACATTTGCATCTGGCTTCAGAACAATTTCACCCAATAAAGCCAAATCGTCCGGCTGTTGCTGCTCTGGTTTCAATCTTTCGGGGAACTGGGAAATAATTCTTCCCGCAAGAGAAATATCCTTGGTTCCTACTTTTACACCCGCTACTCCAGTATAAGCTTGAATAATTGGTAGGAATGAACCACTTGCTAGCTCAGGTGCCTCGTCAACTTTGGTATAAATTATATCTGGTTGTTCTGCCATTTTATTATCCTTCTAAACTTAGTTAATTGATTATTATTTATAATTACGAATCGGTAGAATAAAACCGGGAAGTTAAACCATGTATGTCATTATAAGAATGGGCTAAGCTAAAATATTAACTTACTATTGTCAAGCAATTTTGGTTCAAAATACTTAGCTTTTAATTAGCTTTTTCAAAGAATATGAAGGACTACAAACNCTAAAAAATTAATTAGTNATTCATTTAAAATGTAATTTTTAAGGAAAAGTTTTAATTTAATTTTTATTTGCACCAATAAAAATAACTAAGNAATTGATTTTTAAAAAGAAATTCCTTTGCCTTGTATTTTTAAAATAATTCTTTATCCTCGTTACTCTCATAAATTGTAACAATCTATTACATTTTTTATGATTACTCCATTACATGATTTCCGGTTGACGGTTGATTTCAGTAAAGTTCAAAACATCCCCGAAGATGCTAGGAAACGTTTATCTTATTTTAAAACTTTTAAGGAATTGATTNGGGTTGAAAAAGAAAGGATTAAATTGTGGCATCGTTCAGGAGCAGGTGGGAGAGAAGTGATTCAAGCGCAAACGAGTCTCATTGACGAAGTTGTTCGATATGTAATACTTTCTTTAGCTCGTTTGAAAAAATATCAATCAACAACGGTTCTAGAAAATTTTTGTTTAATTGCTGTTGGGGGTTATGGAAGAGGAGAACTTAATCCTCTATCGGACATTGATCTGCTTTTTTTATTACCATCTAAACCTAATCCTCANACCGATATTTTTATTCAGGATGCCTTATCGGTGTTTTGGGGAATAGGGATGGAAATCGGACATAGTTCAAGAACTATAAAAGATTGTATTAGCTTGGCTAAGGGAGACATNACTATTAAAACATCGATGATCGAAACCCGTTTCCTAATTGGCAGCCAGAATCAATACGAGCGTTTTNCGAACTCTGTTAATANAAATGTCCTGCAAAAAGGTGTTAAAAAGTTTTTGAATTCTAAGTTGAAGGAAAAATATACACGCTATGGAAATGAAGAAGTAGTTGTTTGTCACCCTGCGCCTGACATAAAAAATGGTCCCGGCGGACTTCGCGATTATCATATTGCGCTGTGGGCAACAGCAGTTCAATTTGGGGTTCGTTCTTTTAGGGAAATCGAGGGCCCCCAAATAATTTCTCCTCAGGAAATTGATTCCTTATATAACTCAGTAGATTTTGCCTTGCGTGTCCGCAATGAATTGCATTACCTGACAGGAAAAAAAACAGATGTTTTATCAAGAGAAATTCAAAAAGACCTAGCCACCAGCTTAGGTTATTTAGTTTCTTTTGATGGGCAACCCGTTGAAGATTTTATGAGAGATTATTATTTACACGCTACCAACATTTATAATTTTGCAGAGAACCTTTTTGAACATTGCTTACAGGCTAAAAAGCCTTTGATTGCTGCGCTCAAAGATTTAACTAAAAAATCCGTAGGCAACGGATTTAGCATTTTAGGTTCTACTTTGACGTATGAAGGAGACCCAAAAATTGATTTTGAAAAGGATAATTCTCTTGTGTTNAAGGCGCTNGAACTTTGTCGCANTTACTCCATTCTTCCTGATTATANGTTGCGAAGGCAATTAAGACTTCAAAAAAGACTTGCTAGTGCGGAGCGCATGTCCGGTGAAGAAGTTAGGACTTTTCTTTATTCTATTCTAGGGGGTACTAATTCTTTTAAGGCTTTAAGGTTGATGCACCAAACAGAGATTCTTGAGCAGATTTTACCAGAATTTGGATTGGCGCATTGTAAAGTCAATCACGACTTTTATCACCATTATACAGCTGATGAACATTCACTACGTATTATAAAGTTTTTAGAGGAGTTAGAATCCGCTAAATCAAGCAATCCTAAAGACTTGGTATCCCTTTATGCAGAATATCCTCATAAAAAAACTCTGAAATTTGCAGCACTTTTACAGTCTGCGGGAGACCTTTCTAATATAGATGAGGAACCTGGTTTAGCAAGTTTTTTCAATTTGATTTCGAAGAGACTGTATTTAGAAAAAGCCGAGAAAGAACTCTTGGAATTTTTAATAAAGAATATTTACAAAATGGTTGATACCGCTTTGCATCAGGATATCCATCAACCTTCTGTGATCAAAACCTTTGCTAAATTANTANAAAACCCTNATTATTTAGCTGCATTGTATCTATTCAGCTATGCAGAATTGCGTGCTGTTGCGCCAGGAACTCTAACAGCATGGAAAAAACTATTACTACATGAACTTTATCAGCGAACTTCAAAATTTCTAAGCGATCCTGAGTCTTTGAATAAGCAGCCTCAGGCAACAAGGGTTGGTGTTTTTAAAGCATTACACCGTGAGTTACCTGTTGCAGAAATAGAATCTTATCTTCAGCNTATGCCAGANGATTACCTTATGACTGAANATTCAGAAAAAGTTGCCCTNCACATAAGGTTGAGCCGCTCATTAAAAGGNAAGCCTTTNATTTTACACCANGAGTTAAATCAAGACGGTGGTTATCACAACATTACTTTATATTGTGTGTCTGGTCAGGAATCGTTTAAGAAAATAGTAGGTACCTTGACAGCGAAAAGTTTAAATATACTTGGGGCTCATATTTATCTTAAGAAGGACGGCTTTGTAATTCTATCGGTACAAGTCGAAATGAACCAGGTTGCTACAGCAGAGAATATAGAAATATGGAAAGACATTAAGCAGAATCTTTCAGAGTTGTTTTCAAAGAATACTGATTTAAAAAAGATGATGCGTTTCCGTACCCGCTTTGCTGGAGAAGAACAAGGTTCTGGAAAAGCTATCGTTCCGCGCGTCCAGGTAGAAATTGAATCAGCAGTTAATTTTACAATTATTCGGGTGGAAGCTCGTGATCATATGGGCATGCTATATAAAATTGCATCGGTTTTTGCAGACTTTGGAATTCTTATCCATAGGGCAAAGATATCGACTCAGGGGAATAGAGGTATCGACGTTTTTTATGTTTCTTTGAAAGATCAACATGTAACTTTTAATAAGTTGATGCATCAGTTCAAAGCAAACATGATAAAAACGTTGTTGATCGAAAAACTTGAAGATGTTCCCTAGCAATATAGGAAATAGAACAATAAGCTTTTGTTTTTTGTTGTAATTGTTTTTAACTTTTAGTTTCAGGAAATAGTCTAAATATAACTTTCTTCTGTGAACGAACAATCAAAAATTTTTAAAAATTGGTGTTGCGATGTATTTTGATAAGTTGGTAGTAGCAATTTTATTGCTATGTTCTTCTCAGGTTTTTGCAGAAGTAGTAAATNTAGAGACNGGTAGAGATATTTTTTTTAAACACTGTAAAGCTTGCCATGGGAATAAAGGNGATGGNAAAACTTTCGCAGCGAATGTTTTGNATCCTCCTCCAAAAAATTTTACTTCGNAGAGATCTAAACAGGAACTTACNGCAAAAAGGATGNTCCAATCTGTTACCGAAGGAAGAAAANNTACTGCTATGATGNCTTGGAAAGCACGACTGNCTCATCAAGAAATACAAGCAGTAGTAGAGTATATAAGAAAAGAGTTTATGGATTTGCCCTAACGAGATTTTTCTATTTTTTAATTTTTCTCCCAAGCTTATTTTCAATAGAAGCCATTTTAGATTCAAGCCTTCCAGATTTTCCTTCGCGGTAATCGATTTTGATTCCACAGGTAATTCGTTTGCAGTCTGAGCGCATAGTTTCATAGCATTGTTTCACCACAGCCATGACTTCATCAAATTCTCCTTCCAACACGGTCCCCATTGGATTTAGCCGATAAGGAACTCCGCTTTCATCAATAATTTTTAATGAACGGCTGACTTGGTTACTAACACTCTCCCCTTTATCCATCGGACTCATACTGAATTCCAGCAAAATCATTTAAGCTACCTCACAATCTAAATAGGTTTTGGAAACGGAAAACATCATAAAAATCATGGTTCTCGAAAATAATATTCTTGCATTTTATGGTGGAATTATGAAATGATCAAGATATCCCATACATCTTTAGCGGTTGAGGGAAATCTAAATAAAGGTGGTAAACTTCTTTTGTCCAAGTTAGACGATTTGCGTCAGCAAATTGATAATATTGATGACCAGCTTCTAAAGTTGATCAATCGAAGGGGTCTTTTGGCCCAAAAAATAGGGGAAGAAAAAGCCCTTCAAGGGAAAACGAATCATTTCCACGTTCCTCAGCGAGAACGCGCCATTCTTGAAAGATTGCAGGACCAGAGTAATGGGCCATTTCCTCCTAGCTCAATCAACTCTATTTTCCGTGAAATTTTTTCTGCCACTTTGGCTTTGGAAAAACCTCTGAAAATCGCCTATTTAGGTCCAGAAACCACATTTAGTCATCAGGTAGCTATAAAGCATTTTGGCCATTCATGCCAGTTCAATCCCTGTGCCAATATCGAAAGCGTATTCTCCGAAGTTGAACTTGGCAATTCCGATTATGGGGTGGTGCCTGTAGAAAACTCTATTGAAGGTGTTATAAATTTAACATTGGACTGTTTTGTTGATTCACCTCTTTTTATTTGTGATGAAGCTCAATTGNCCATTTCCTTAAATCTTTTNGCNGNNCATACGAACCTTAAAAAGATTAAGAAAATTTATTCCCATCCGCAGCCCTTAGCACAAAGTCGTAGCTGGCTAAACCGTAATCTTCCAAATGTGGAACAAGTTCCAGCCGCCAGCACTGCCCATGCCGCAGAACTGGCTAAGCGAGAAAAAAATTCAGCTGCCATTGCTGGACAACTGGCGGCAGAGGTCTATGGATTAAAAATTGTTTCTAAAAATATTCAAGATAGAGCNGAAAATCATACGCGGTTTCTAGTTATTAGCAAAGATCAGGCCAAGAGAGNTAAAAAAAATAAAACATCAATAATGTTTTCCATCGCTGATGAGGCTGGCTCGTTACTTAAAACGCTCCAGCTATTTGCAAGAAACGATATTAGCCTTACAAAAATTCAGTCTCGACCTTTACGAAATCGACCTTGGGAATATTTGTTTTATGTCGACTTCCTAGGTCATATTGAAGACAAGGTTGTAGAGCGTGTTGTNAAAACTCTTAGTAAACGNACTTTGTTATTTCGGATTTTGGGTTCTTANCCTGANCAGGGATTAAAACAGTCATGAAACTTTTTAAGAAAATGACAGTTATTGGTGTTGGTCTTTTGGGTGCTTCACTGGCCAAGGCTTGTCGTAAATACAATTTAGTTGAAGAGATTTTAGGGTATGGANGAAACCTAGAGAATTTGAAAAAAGCAAAATCTTTGGGAGTTATTGACTATTATGCCGGAGACCTTCGTGAAGCTGTGAAGGATTGCGATTTAATAGTTCTATGTACACCTGTATCTAGCATTGTTCCATTGATCGAGAGTTTGTTGCCACATTTGAAGGTTGGTGCCGTGATTACTGATGTGGGTTCTGTGAAAGGTCCACTAGTGCATGAAGCCGATAAGCTTATNCCAGAAGGAATTTTCTTTGTTGGNTCGCATCCTATTGCAGGAGGTGAAAAATCAGGTTTAGCAGCTTCTCGGGAAGACTTATTTTGTGATGCAAAATGCATTTTAACTCCAACTCCCAAAACTGATACTCAGGCTCTAGAAAAAGTGGGTGCGCTATGGGAATCGGTTGGAATGGACACTTGTACTCTAGATGCAGACGAGCACGATTTTGTTTTTGGTGCGGTNAGTCATCTGCCACATATAGTTGCATATACTCTTATGAATACATTAGGAGCCTTACGTACNAATCAGGATCATGAAGTTACTGGNTATTCTGGAGCAGGATTAAAAGATATNACAAGGATTGCATCTGGCGATCCGGTGATGTGGCGGGATATTTGCTTATTAAATCAAAAGCATTCGTTGGATTTGATCAATAGGTTTCAAAACAAGTTGAATGAATTAAGCAATTTAATTGAAAAAAATGACGGCGAGGCATTGGAGGAAGCATTTTCAGCTGCTAACAAATATCGGATGAAAGTGATCTGATTTTATGATTATTGCCATTGATGGACCGGCTGGTAGCGGTAAAAGCACTATTGCAAAATTTATAGCAAAGAATCTTAATTATCGTTATATAGACACGGGTGCGATGTACAGGGCTGTAGCTTGGTCGGCTAAAAAAGAAGGTATTGANCTTGATCACGAAAATGCTGTGGGTAAATGGGCAGCACAATTGGAAATANAATTTTTAACTGGTCCGTTAGGACAGCAAGTTCAAGTCAATGGAGAAAATGCCACTGGATTGTTAAAAAATGAAATTGTCGGTCGGGGCGCCGCAAAAGTCGCAGCGCAGAAAAGGGTTCGCGAAATTCTAGTTTCCAAGCAGCAGCAAATTGGTCTTTTGGGAAACGTTGTGATGGATGGTCGTGATATTGGGACCCANGTTTTTCCAAATGCAGATTTAAAATTTTTTTTAGATGCTGATGCAGAAGAGCGCGGCAAAAGAAGATACCTTGAATTGAAAGAGAAAAATATGGATGTCGAATTGAACAATATTATTGTTGAAATAAAAAAAAGAGACCATGAGGATAAGACTCGGTCTATTTCACCGCTTTGCCCTGCGGAAGACGCCATTAAAATCGATACTACGAAATTTACAATTGATGAAGTAATACATCGCGTTATGGAACAAATAAATTTAAAAAAATCAAGTTAATCATTTAATTACCTTATAGAAAGTGAGAATCAGCAGGTTATGAAAATTCCCAAGGAACTTTTAGAAAAAATGAATGAGGATGATAAGGTCGAANTGGAAGATTTGACCCCTNGTGAAGAAGCNGGNTATCAAGAAATGGAGGACTACTTTAATGAAAGTCTANGTCGATTCAAGGCTTCTCAAATCATTATGGGAAAAGTCATTGCCATTTCAAAAGGGCTTGTTACTGTTGATGTGGGATTTAAATCAGAGGGGTTGGTCTCTCTATCTGAGTTTCCTGAAAGTGGGAAAAACCTGCAAATCGATGACGAAGTAGAAGTTTTTCTTGAAAAGGTCGAAGATAACGATGGCAACGTTGTTCTTTCAAAAGAAAAAGCTAATAAAATTAAAATTTGGGATGATCTTGTTAAGACTTACGAAGCCGATGAAATTATTCAGGGAACTGTAGTTGCAAAAGCGAAAGGTGGTCTTACTGTAGATATAGGACTTAAAGCTTTTTTACCGGGNTCACAAATNGATCTTCGCCCCATTCGCAATCTTGAAAAATTAATAAGTGAAAAATTTGATATGAAAATTATCAAGATGAACAAAAAACGTGGAAATATTGTTTTGTCGCGAAGAATTCTTTTGGAAGAGCAGCGTAAGCAGATTCGTACCGGAACCCTTGAAAAAATGGACGAAGGCAACCTTATTGAAGGTATTGTAAAAAATATTACAGANTATGGTGTGTTTATCGACTTAGGAGGTATTGATGGGTTGCTCCACATTACTGATATGTCATGGGGACGGGTCAATCATCCCTCTGAAATGTTTTCGATTGGAGACAAGGTGACAGTGATGGTTCTAAAGTATGATCAAGACAAAGAGCGCGTTTCTTTAGGNCTAAAGCAAATCAGCCCAGATCCCTGGGTGGATGTGGACTCCAAATTTCCAGTAGGGACCAGGATTAAAGGCAAAGTGGTTAGTATTACTGATTATGGTGTTTTTGTGGAGTTGGAAAAAGGTATCGAAGGTCTAGTGCATATTTCAGAAATGAGCTGGAGTCGACATGTTAAACACCCAAGCAAAATGGTTGNTATNGGTGATGANGTNGANGCNNTNGTTCTNACNTTGGATAAAGANAAGAAACGNATNTCTCTNGGCATGAANCANATNGAGCCNAANCCATGGGATGAGATTGAAGATAAATATCCTATTGGAACCGAGGTTGAGGGTACTGTAAGAAACCTCACTGATTTTGGTGCTTTTGTTGAATTGGAGGATGGTGTAGATGGTTTAATCCATATTTCTGATTTAAGTTGGAAAAAAATCAAACATCCCTCTGAGGTAATAAAGAAAAAAGATAAAATTGCTTCAGCTGTTCTAAGTATTGACAAGGAAAATTGCAGAATTTCTCTTGGTGTTAAACAATTGCAACCTGACCCCTGGGATGAAATTGCAGGGAATTATCCGATCGGAACCGAAGTATCAGGTAAGATTGTCAAGATTACCAGCTTTGGTGCTTTTGCTGAGTTTGGTGATGGACTAGAAGGTTTAATTCATATATCTCAATTGAGTTCTAAGGATGTATCTGAACCAACAGAAGCAGTAAAAGTAGATGATGAAATTAATGCGAAGGTTATCAAAGTTGATATTGACAGTAAAAAAATTGCTCTAAGCATTAAAGCCTATGAGGAAAAATTAGATCTTTCTCAAATTGAACAAGAGCAAGTTGATATGGATCTTTTTAAAGAAGAATAAAACCTCTGTTTTTTTGGCAAAGCAAATAAGCTAATTATAAATAATATAATAGTTGATTTAATTTTTTAAAAGTCTTCGAAGGTAGGTTTCTATTGAAAGCTTTATTCAAATGGACATTGGGAATATTATTGTTCTTGTTTACAGCATCTTTTATGGGTGGTCTTATAGGAGATCGTTGGAAAAAGGCTGATAGTGAAATTGCCCTGGTTCATATAAGTGGCTTGTTGATGGATTCCTCAGGTGTTGTTAGACAGCTTTCAAAATATCGTCGAGATCCCAAAATAAAAGGTATCATCATTAGAATTGATTCTCCTGGTGGATCTGTGGGACCATCACAGGAAATCTATGATGAAATTCATAAAATAAAAGAAGCTAAAAAAATTGTTTATGCCTCATTGGGCAGTGTCGCGGCTTCGGGTGGATACTATATAGCTTGTGCAGCCGACTATATTTTGGCCAACCCTGGTACTCTAACGGGAAGCATAGGGGTTATAATGGCTTTTAATAACATGGAAGAACTTGCTAAAAAAATTGGTGTTGCCCCTGCAGTGATTAAAAGTGGTGAATTTAAAGATTCGGGTTCTCCACTTAGGCCATTAAAGCAAAAAGAACGTAAGTTATTGCAAAAGGTGGTTGATGATGTTCATGACCAATTTGTGCAAGCGGTATCTTCAAGCAGAAATATTTCAGAAGAGAATGTTAGGTTATTTGCAGATGGTAGAATTATGACGGGTAGGCAAGCTCTAAAGTTTAGGTTGATTGATGAATTTGGGGGGCTAGAGAAAACTATAGAAACTATGGGAAAAAAGATAGGTGTTGTAGGATACCCAAGTGTTCTCGAAGAAAAAGAGGATATTCCTTTCATAGACAGGTTCATAAAAAGTACTGTTTCTAAAAACTTTAACCAAAATATTTTAAAGACGCCGATACCGAGATTGCAATACCTCTGGTTTCCCTGAAAAGGGTTATAAATTTGCGTTAATTAAGTCGCCCTATTGTGTATTTTTTGGTTAATGTGTTTCTATTAAAAATTTTAAACCCTCCAATAGGGTAGTTTTCTGAAATTCATTCTCTATCCGAATCTAGTTAACTCAATCAAAATAAAGGGCTTGACTTAATTATTCTTAATGTTATACTTTCGCACATTCAGTATGTAATTTCATTAAAGTTGGCATTGCATAGGGGGGTAGACTTTTAAATGACGAAAGCAGAACTTGTAGAAAAAGTAGCCAACCAAATCAATCTTACTAAAAAACAGACAGAAGTTGTCGTAAATACAGTGTTTTCAAGTATTACAGACTCACTGGCTGAGGGAAAAAAAGTAGAATTAAGAGGGTTTGGGAGTTTTCGTATAAGGCAAAGAAATGCTCGAGTGGGCAGAAACCCTAAGTCTGGACAAAAAGTAGATGTTCCTTCAAAAAAAGTTCCCTTTTTTAAAGCTGGAAAAGAGCTTAGAGAACTAGTGGATGAAAAAGAAGCGCAAGAGGCACAGGAAAGTCAGGTTTCCTAAAGCAGGCGTATAGCTTGGAGTCAAAAACAACCCTCCTTGCGAATCTAAATAACAAGATCGATGCCCTCCTTAATCGTTTATATTTCGCATTAATTTTCATAAGGTACCGTTTTAACTGTGGAACAATGGATTCCAGTTTATTCCAGATTACCCCGTAACTATATTTAACCCAATTTCTTAAATATTTATGTCAGGAAGCTCTTTCGGAAAATTGTTTAAAATTACAACTTGGGGGGAATCTCACGGGCGAGGTCTGGGAGTTGTTATTGAAGGGTGTCCCGCTGGTCTAGCTATTAAAGAATCTGAAATTCAGTACGAGCTGGACCGTCGCCGAACAGGACAAAGTAAAGTGACCACTACACGCAAAGAAGGCGACAAAATTCAAATAATGTCAGGGGNGTTTAAAGGAAAAACAACGGGAACCCCTATTTCTNTTTTAATTGAAAATGAAGATGCTGACTCTTCCAAATATGAGCTTATCAAAGACTTGTACAGGCCTGGACATGCTGATTATACATACGATATGAAATATGGCTTTAGAGATTACCGAGGAGGAGGTAGGTCTAGTGCCAGGGAAACCGTGGGCCGCGTTGCAGCAGGGGCAATTGCTAAAAAACTGTTAGCTAGGAATAAGATTAAAATCATTGGTTTTACTAGGCAAGTGGGAAAATTTATAGCCCAAGAAGTTGACTACGGGGAAATCGAAAAAAATATAGTTCGTTGTCCTGATGTAAAGATTGCCGAAAAAATGATCAATGCAATAATGCGAGCACGAAAACAAGGAGATTCTTTGGGGGGGGTTGTTGAGGTGGTTGCTAAAGGAGTTCCTGCAGGGTTAGGTGAACCAGTTTTCGATAGATTGGATGCAGATCTTGCAAAGGCAGTTATGAGCATGCCGGCAGTNAAAGGTGTCGAAATCGGAGCTGGATTTGATTCTGCAACAATGAGGGGATCAGAGTGNAACGATACTTTCGTTATGAAAAATAAAAANGTAACCACAGCNTCTAATAATGCAGGTGGTATCCTNGGAGGTATTTCGAATGGTATGGANATNATAGTNAGGNTGGTTGTGAAACCAACTTCTTCCATAAATAAGGAACAGGACACNGTAACGCAAANAGGAAAAAAGGCAAAAATCCGAGTTGAAGGAAGACATGANCCTTGTGTGGCAACAAGAGCTGTACCTATTGCNGAAGCTATGGTGGCATTGACNTTAATAGATCATCTTTACAGAGCCAANTTTTCTCATCTCTGANCTTGATCATNTTAGGTGNAAGTNGTTTAGTATTTCAATAAAAATCCAAAATATNTTTTTTCCTACCTTAATAGTAAGCATTTTTTATGAAAGTCGGTTTTGTTCAAAACTGCCCTGAGTTTGGCAATATCCAGGNCAATTTAGATCGNGTTGAAAAAATGCTTGNGGGGCAAGTAGCCGATTTATTAGTTTTNCCAGAACTTTTCTCGACTGGTTACCGATTCAAAAACATGGATGAAGCTTACCAATATGGAGAGTCTGTNCCCGATGGACAAACAACAAACTTTCTCATTTCGCAGGCAAAAAAAATAAATACATATATTATTGCTGGATTGGTCGAAGTAGATAAGGAATATGTTTATAACTCTTCTGTAATTGTAGGACCTTGTGGTTTTATAGGGCGTTATCGTAAAATCCACCTCTTTGATACCGAAAAAGCATGTTTTCATAATGGTTTGGAAGCGCCCCCTATTTTTGATCTAAATGGAATTAAAGTAGGTGTGATGATTTGTTTTGATTGGAGGTTTCCGGAAGTGGCACGCTTATTGGCTTTAAAGGGAGCTGAGGTTATTGCCCATCCTTCTAACCTAGTTTTGCCACATTGCCCACAAGCTATGATAACGCGTTCCTTAGAAAATCGTATTTATGCTGTCACAGCCGACCGTATTGGAAGTGAAAGCCGGGTTCCAAACGAATCTCTCCATTTTATAGGACAAAGCCAAGTGGTTGATCCTGACGGGAATATTTTAATTAGAGCATCCGAAACGAATGAAGAAGTTCAAATTGTTGATATCGACGTCAACAAAGCCCGCACAAAGTTTCTTAATTCGGCGAACGACATTTTTAAGGACCGCCGTCCAGATCTTTACGAAAAAGAATAAAGAAACTAACCGCTGATAACCTATTTCTATACATTTTAAAGTGATGATTTTAAAAAAGACCATCATAGGTTAAAATAAAGATCATTAAAAAAATTTTATTACTGGGGAATAAGTGTCCAGTGTTTTGAGAGGATATTATGGGTAGCGAAAAATCAAGGTTCTTAAAAAGGGATGATGGAACAGTCTACGATTCCGTAACTAGTGTGACTTGGATGGCTAATGATTCATTTTTGGATTTAGAAAGAGATGTTTCATATTCTGAGGCAGAAGATTATGTGAAAGAGACTAATAAGAAAAAAGTGGGGGGTTATGGCGATTGGCGCATACCCAATATTCACGAGGCATCATCAATTTTTGATAAGGAAAAACTAAATAAAGACTCTAAAGGTGGGGACATCTTTTTGGATTCAGTGTTTCCTCCGGGTGCTGCCAATTGTACCTGGACTTCCTCTACTCGCGGTAAAGAAGCGCAGATAATGTTTTACGCCAATGGTTGTCCTTATTGGTATCAGAAAGATGATAAAACCATATCTCATGCCGTGCGCCTTGTCCGTCGAGATAATTAAATAGCCAGCTTGGGTCAATGATTCAAGATTTATCAAATAAACTTTTTAGTCTTTTTTTTAAATTATTTAGCGCCGGTTATTTCCTAAAAGCTTAGGGTTATCAAGCATTAGACCAAATGCAGATACCTTTTCTTTCTGTGTTGTGAGAGCTCTATAAATCTTATGAAAAGATTCAGTATCTAAAGTATCATCCATCAATTTGTTGAGTTGTTGGGGGGAGATCGAACTCATAGAATGCTCTGAAAATAAGGATGTGCCAACTCCCGCCCAATGTGAAGAGACAAAACCCTGATGAACTAGATGGGTGGTGCCCAGGGAATATTTCCATGCTTTTTTAAGGAAGTGTTGTGCTATATATGCTGGGATGCAGCGACCAATTGCCACTACTCGAGAAGGATTTTCTGCAGGGTAGAAAAATAGACCTACCTTGGTATTTCCCATCTCAGCAAATTCGAGCCTAATCTTACGATAATCTTGTTCAAATTTTTTAGAAACCCAAGCTTCTATTTTTACAGATTTTTCACTAATAGAGATACAATCTTCATTTGCGTGTCCAATGCTCGTTTCTGTTAAGGCAAATAACAATATAAAAATAGATAGTTTTCTCATTTTTTTTGCCCTCTAATCTTCAGATGAAATGTTAAAAAGAACTATTCTGGTTTTGCAGTCTTTACATTTGGAACTTGCAAACCAAAAAATGGTGTTAATTGATTAGGAACAGATAACTTTCGGTAGAGTCGATGAAATGCTTGATTTGAAAGGTCAGGTTTTAACATCAGTTGAACTTGGTCTGGAGATACAAGTTGTTGCGAAGGTTCGTCAAAGATTGTAACTCCCACACCTATCCAATGTCCGTGAACAAACTGTTGCTGGACCAAACTTTCAACACCTGTGCTGTATTCAAGGGCTTTTCTAATAACATGTTGAGCAATATGCACAGGCACACATTTTCCAATAGCGATGACCTTAGAAGTTTCGCCCATGGGATAAACCCTGAGGGCAGCTTTGGAGTTTCCTAATTCAGTAAATTCCTTAATAATTGCTTTTCGCTTTTTCCGGAATTTTTTCGCGATATAGCCTTCAATTTTAATTCGCTTTTTATTCAGAGGTTGGCATTTTTCTTCTGCCCCTACTAAACTGCATAAGAATAAACCTAGTATTACCAAGGTGCTAATAGCCTGTATGATTAAGTTTCCAAACAAAGTCCAATCTAATGTATTTTTGTTAAATATTTTCAAGTTTCCAGTTTCTCCGGTTTAATGAAATCCTTTGCTATAATAAGTAGGGTAAAATCTAATTAATTAGGCTGAAAATTAAATATGCGACCTAGAATGTATTCTGCTGTTGTTAATTTGACCCAGTTTGATTTTTTTTTATGTATTCTTCGGCACTTTGTTCATTTGTAAAATAATATTCTTTGCCGTTTATTGTTTTTTTTACGGCTTCTTTTTTAGGAATATACACGCCATTGTTAGGGTCTTGAACCATTTCTGTTGGATTAGGTTCTTTTGAGCTCGATGATGGAAAAATCAGGCGAGCAACAATAATAATAAAGATAACCGCAATTCCAAATAATACTAAACGTCCCATATTTATATTGTAAAGATAAAGAGTCTTATATTCAACCTAGGATAATGCGATCAATTAAAAAGAAAATTTATATTCCCAAATGACAGATAAACCTAGAAAAATTAAAAATAAAAAAAAGTCTCTTGTGCCGGTTGTGAGGAAAAAAGGTTCGTTAGTTACCCCTGACCCTTTTACAGCCTATATTCAGGAGGCAAAGAAATATCCCATTCTTTCTGAGGATGAAGAAAAAGAACTAGCAATTCGTTTGAAAAAAACAGGAGATGTAGATGCGGCTTATAAACTAACAACGGCAAATTTAATGCTAGTTGTGAAGATTGCTATGACGTTCAAACGAGAATGGCAAAACATTATGGATCTGGTTCAGGAGGGTAATGTGGGGTTGATGAAAGCCGTCAAAAACTTCGATCCTTTTCGAGGGGTTCGTCTTTCCGCCTATGCTACATGGTGGATTAAATCTTATATTTTAAAATATATTTTGGATAATTGGCGGTTAGTACGTGTTGGAACTACAAATGCTAGAAGAAAATTACTATTTAATTTGAAAAAAGAAAAAGAGCGTTTAGAAAGAGAAGGGTTTGATCCTTCTACTAAATTATTGGCAGAACATTTTGGAGTGGATGAGGGAGAAATAATTGACGTAGAAGCGAGTATTGGTGCTGTTGATGTTTCTA